>DASUNK010000342.1:0-5393 GCA_036277195.1 Longimicrobiaceae bacterium
CGGCGGCGGCGGCGCAGTGCTGCGCCAGCAGGGCGGTGTTGGTGGCGGTGTTGTTGAAGGTGATGTACTGGCTGCGGATCAGGGGGAGGTCGTACCACCCCGACACCACGTTGGCGGCCATCACCCCCGGGATCCCGGACACCTCGCCGTAGAAGTGCCCCACGCCGGGGAAGCCGCCGCCCATCATGGCCGCGATCTGCGGCGCGGAGGAGGGGGTGGACGGGTCGTCTGCGTATCGGCAGAGGAGGGTGATGAACGGGAGATCGTCGGGGCCGGGGGACACCTGCTGCAGCGTGCGCGGCGCGGCGCCGCCGGGAACGGCGGAGGGGCGCAGGGCCTCGGCGTGCAGGAGCCGGCGCCGCTCTCCCGTGGTCTCCAGGCGCCCGGAGACCTCCACGAAGCTGCGGTCGAGCCGCAGCGGGTCCGCCTGCGCCGCGCGCGCCGGGAAGAGGAGCTCGGTGGCGCGCCCGTCCGGCTCCACCAGCCAGTAGCGCTCGCCGGGATCGTCGTCCCACACCACGTGCAGCCAGCCGCGCAGCGTGCCCTGCGCCGCGGCGGGCGTGGCGGCCAGCAGCCAGGCCAGAGGCGCGAGGGCGGCGAGCAGGCGCAGCGCGCGGGTGATGGAGGACGACGGCATGCGGGAATGGCCGGAGCGCACGGGAGCGGCGGAAGCGCGCGCGGGGAAGCCGCGGCGGCGCATGAAGATAACGCAACCCCGCGCCGCTGCGGAAGTTCCCGGGCCACCCGGCGGTTGAAACCGCGGCAACAACGGCACGAAGTCGGCCTTCGCCGACTGCAGGGCCGGCTGGAGCGCGGTGGGCCATCCTCGCAGTCCGCGCAGGCGGACTTCGTGCTTTTGTTGCCGCGAATTCATTCGCCCCCTAACGTACTCGCCATGGCAGAAGCAGCCGCCGTCTACCGCGAGCACGCGCCGTCGCCGGCGCTGGCGGACCTGGTCGAGTGCTACTGGACCATCCACGCGCACCTCCCCGCGGGCGAGACGCGTCCCAACCGGGTGCTCCCGGACGGCTGCATGGACGTGATCTTCGACCTGGGAGACCCGCCCCTCCGCGGCGGGTGCTCGCTGCGCAGCTACGCCGTGGGCGCCATGCGCCAGCCGCTGCTCACGCACCTCGCCGGACGGGTGGAGCTGGTGGGGGTGCGCTTCCGCCCCGGCGGCGCCCCGCGCCTCCTCGGCGTGGCCGCGCACGAGCTGGCGGACCGCACGGCGCCCCTGCACGACCTCTGGCACCAGCCCGGCCGCGACCTGGAGGAGGCCGTGGCCGGCGCCCCCGCCGCCGAGCGCATGCGGGTGCTCGACGCCGCGCTGCTCCGCCGCCTCGGCGGCGGCTACCGGCGCGACCCCGCGGTGGCGTGCGCCGCCGCCCTCATCGCCCGCTCCGGCGGGCGGCTGCCGGTGCGCGCGCTGCACGAGCCGCTCGGCATCACCCGGCGCCACCTGGAGCGCATCTTCGCCGAGGCGGTCGGCCTCACCCCCAAGCTCGCCTGCCGCGTGGCCCGCTTCCACGCCGCCCTGCGCCTGATGGACGGCGCGCCGGGGCTTGGCTGGAGCCGCCTGGCGCTGGAGGCCGGGTTCTACGACCAGGCCCACCTCATCCGCGAGTTCCGCGACCTCTCCGGCCTCACCCCCGTCGCCCTGCGCGCCGAGCGCGGCCAGGTCGCATCCGTACAAGACGGCGGGGCCGCCGCCGCGTAGCTTGTCCCCGTCCGGTTCGACGACCCCTCACCCGGAGACGGAGCCATGCGGGCCGCCCTCGCGCTCTCCCTCGCCTGCGCCGTGGTGCTGGCCGGCGCGGCTCCCTCTCAGCCAACCCGCAAGGAAGCCATGAAGAAAGTGACCCCCCTGCTGTACGTGGAGGCCATCGAGCCCTCGCTCCCCTTCTGGGAGCGCCTGGGCTTCGAGCGGACCGCCGAGGTCCCCGAGGGCGACCGCCTGGGCTTCGTCATCCTCAAGCAGGACGGCGTGGAGCTGATGTACCAGACGCGCGCCAGCGTGCAGGGCGACGTCCCCGCCCTGGCCGGCCAGCCGATGGGCGGCGGCTTCCTCTACATCGAGGTGGACGACCTCGACGCCGTGGAGCGCGCCCTGGCCGGGGTGCAGCCCGTCATCCCCCGCCGCAAGACCTTCTACGGCGCCGACGAGCTCATCGTCCGCGAGCCCGCGGGAAACGTGGTGAGCTTCGCCCAGTTCGCGACGGAAGGCTCCTGAGCCTTCCGTGCCGGAGCCGGTAAACATTTCCTCCCCGGCACGCGCTCCGCGGCCCCGCCGCCGGAGCGCGGCCGCCCGTTCTCCCAGGTGACGCGGGGCTTCCGGTAAACGTCAGTTCAGGTGCCGGGCACTGGCGCGCCCCCTGCGTGCGCCGGTATCGTGTCCGCGCTCGACCCGCCCGCCACCAGGAGTCCCACATGCCGCAGAAACGTGAGAAGCAGGAGGGGGAGAAGAACGGGGTGTCGAAGACCGCGCTGCTGCTGGGAGCGGCGGGGCTCTTCCTGTTCATCGTGGGGGTGAAGCGGAAGCACCGCCTGGACGAGGAGCGCGAGGCGGGCGAGGTGGAGCGCGCCTCCCGCAAGCCCATGCGCGCGGGCGACGAGAAGCGCGCCGCCGGCCGCGCCCGCGAGCAGCTTTCCCCGCGGCGCTGAGCGCCCCCTCCGCGCGCAACCGGACGCCCCGGCCCCCCTGACGGCGGCCGGGGCGTCCGCGTGCCGGGTGGCCGGGGACGGCGGCTCCGCTATATTCCCCCGAGCCGAAGACCCGGACCCCATCCACCGCCGCCGAGCCCGCATGTCCGTCACCGACCATCTGCAGCGCGGCCGCGAGCAGAGCCTCGCGGAGCTGAACGAGTTCCTCCGCATCCCCAGCGTCAGCGCCAAGAGCGAGCACAAGGGCGACACCGCCCGCGCCGCCGAGTGGCTCGCCGAGCGCATGCGCGCCGCGGGGCTGCAGACGGTGGAGGTGCACCCCACCGGGGGCCACCCCGTGGTGCTGGGCGAGTGGCGCGGCGCCCCGCCGGGCGCCCCCACCCTGCTGGTCTACGGCCACTACGACGTGCAGCCCCCCGAGCCGCTCGACGAGTGGCAGTCGCCCCCCTTCGAGCCCACCATCCGCGACGGCAAGCTCTTCGCCCGCGGCTCGGTGGACGACAAGGGGCAGGTGCACCTCCACCTCAAGGCGGTGGAGGCCCACCTGGCCGGGAACGGCACCCTCCCCGCCAACGTCATCTTCCTGGTCGAGGGCGAGGAGGAGGTGGGCTCCGCGCACCTCCCCGCCTTCCTGCGCGAGCACGCCGGGCGGCTGCGCTGCGACGCGGTGATGATCTCCGACACCACCATGTTCGCCCCCGGGCTCCCCTCCATCACCACCGGGCTGCGCGGGCTGGCGTACATGGAGATCCGCGTGCAGGGCCCCGCCGGGGACCTGCACTCCGGCGCCTACGGCGGGGCGGTGGTGAACCCCGCCAACGCGCTGGCGAAGATCATCGCGCAGCTGCACGACGAGCAGGGACGGGTGGCCATTCCCGGCTTCTACGACCGCGTGCGCGAGCTCACCCCGGAGGAGCGGCAGGCGATCCGCGCGCTCCCGCACACCGAGGAGACGCTGCGCGAGGAGGTGGGCGCCCCCGCCCTCGGCGGCGAGCGCGGCTACGGCGCCCTGGAGCGCATCTGGGCCCGCCCCACCCTCGACGTGAACGGCCTCCTCTCCGGCTACACCGGCGAGGGCGCCAAGACGGTGCTCCCCGCGCGCGCCATGGCCAAGGTCTCCATGCGGCTGGTGCCGGACCAGGACTACCGCGAGGTGGAGCGCCTCTTCATCGAGCACGTCCGGAAGCTGGCGCCCGAGGGGGTCACCGTCGAGGCGGTGGCGCTGCACGGGGGGCAGCCGTGGTACGCGGAGCCGGAGGGGCCGGTGTTCGGCGCCGCGGCCCGCGCCCTGCGAAAGGCCTTCGGGCGGGAGCCCGTGTTCATCCGCGAGGGCGGGTCGATCCCCATCGTCCAGGCGTTCCAGGAGACGCTGCGCGTGCCGGTGGTGCTGATCGGCTTCGGCCTCCCCGGCGAGAACGCGCACGCGCCCAACGAGTGGATGTCGGTGGAGAACTACCACCGCGGCACCGAGGCGATCGCCCTGCTGTACGAAGAGCTGGGATGAGATGAGCGTGACCGCAGCCGCTGCCGGCGCCTCGCGCGCCGTGGAAGGGGAAGTCCGGGAGTTCGTGGAGGGCCACGTGGCACGCCAGGCGCCGCTGGACCGCGAGTGCAACCTGGCCCTGTGGGACGCGGCCACCGGCGGCGGCGAGGAGGCGCAGGAGCGCTCCGCGCGCGCGCGCGCCGCGCAAAAGCGCCTGCACGCGGACCCGGAGGGCTTCCGCCGCATCCGCGCCTGGCGCGCCGGCGGCGAGGTGCGCGACCCCCTCCTCCGCCGGCAGCTGGTGCTGCTGGACCGCGACTTCACCGCCAACCAGCTCGCGCCCGAGGTGATCGAGGACCTGGTGCGCCGCGCCTCGGAGCTGGAGCACCTCTTCCACACCTTCCGCTCCGAGCTGCACGGCGAGCGCGTCTCCAACAACCAGATCCTGGACGTGCTGGCCACCGAGCGCGACAGCGCCGAGCGCCGCGCCGCGTGGGAGGCCAGCAAGCAGATCGGCCCCGAGGTGGCCGAGCGGCTGCGCGAGCTGGTGCGGCGGCGCAACGCGGCCGCGCGCTCGCTCGGGTTCGAGAACGCCTACCGGATGGACCTGCACCTCCAGGAGCTGGGCGAGGGGCGGCTCTTCGGGGTGCTCGACGAGTTCCGCGCCCTCACCGACGAGCCCTTCCGCCGCTTCCGCGCCGAGATGGACCGCGAATCGTCCGCCCGCTTCGGGGTGCCGGTCGAGGCGCTGCGCCCCTGGCACTGGGAGGACCCGTTCGCGCAGGAGGCGCCCTCGTCCGCCGGCCGGGTGGACCTCGACGCGCTCTTCCGCGACCACGAACCGGTGGAGCTGATTGCGGGGTTCTTCCGCGGCATCGGGCTGCCGGTGGAGGAGGTGCTGGCGCGCAGCGACCTCTACGAGCGCGAGGGGAAGGACCAGCACGCCTTCTGCCTGGACATGGACCACCAGGGCGACGTGCGCATCCTCTGCAACCTGCGGCGGAACGAGAAGTGGGCGGGCGTGCTCCTCCACGAGCTGGGGCACGCGGTGTACGACTTCTACGTCCCCGCCCACCTCCCCTACCTGCTGCGCTCGCCCGCGCACACGCTCTCCACCGAGGCCATCGCCATGTACATGGGGCGCCTGACGCGCGACCCGGCGTGGCTGCGCGACGTGGTGGCCGCCCCGCTGGACGAGGGCGAGGCCGACGACATCCGCCGGCAGCTGCGGGCCTCCATGCTCATCGTG
>DASUNK010000343.1:0-2159 GCA_036277195.1 Longimicrobiaceae bacterium
GACGCGGCGGGCGCCCGCCCGGCCGGCCCGGCCCTCCCCGCCCGCCGGTGGAGGCCGGACGAGATGCGCCGCGTGCTGGTGGGCCACGGCCGCGGCGAGTTCGTGGACCGGCTCCGTGCCGGGATCGCGGCGGGGACGACGCTGGGCTACCTCCGCCCGGGCGACCGCCTCCCCAGCATCCGCGAGGCCGCGCAGGCCGCGGGGGTCGACCACCGGGTGGTGGCCTCGGCGTACCGCTGGCTCGCCGCCGAGGGGACGGTGGAGGTGCGCAACCGCCACGGGGTGATGGTGGCCGCGCCGCCCGCCCCCGACCTCCCCGAGCTGGGCGAGACGGCGGAGTGGCTGGCGCGGGTGCTGGAGGAGGCGTGCGCCCACCAGGTGAAGGTGTCGCAGCTCCCCGACCTGCTGCGCCGGTGGACCGCGTCCGCGCGGCTGCACTGCGCCTGCGTGGAGAGCTGCCCCGACAGCCTGGCCGCCCTCACCCACGAGCTGAAGCACCAGTGGGGGCTCGACACCTACCCGGTGGCGCTGGCGCGGGGCACCACCCCCGGGCACCCGGGCGAGGGGCTGGCCGAGGCGCTGCGCGGCGCGGACCTGGTGGTGACCACCCCCTTCCACGCGGCGACCATCCGCGCCGCCGCCGGGGCGCTGGGGAAGCCGCTGGTGGTGGTGCACGCCAGCGAGGAGATGGTGGCGGCGGTGGAGGAGGCGCTGCGCGCCGGGCCGCTGACGGCGGTGGTGGCGGACGCGGAGTACGGCGAGCGGCTGCGGGCGGTGGCCGGCGGCGAGCGGCTGCGCGTGGTGCTGGCCGACGACGGCGAGGCGGTGGCGGCGCTCGACCCGGCGCAGCCGGTGCTGCTCACCCGGGCGGCGCAGCAGCGCACCGCCGCGCGGCTGCGGCTGCTGGTGCCGGTGTCGCCCTCGCTCTCCCCCGCGGCGGCGGGCGAGATCGCGCGGGTGATGGTGGCGCGCAACCTGGCCGCGGAGCGGGCGCTGGCGGTGTAGCCCGCGCCCGCCGCGTTACGGCCGGACGCGCACCGGCACCAGGTTGTCGTCCAGCTCGCGGTCGATGAGCTTGTGCAGCGGGTCGACGCCCGCGCGCGCCGGGCGCTCCCGCACCCGCACCCGCACCGTCTGCGCGCCCGAGCGCAGGCGGTGCTTGCGCAGGTACACCGGCTCCTCCTCCCCCGCCGCGAACACCCCCACGTCCACCCGGTCGTCCATCGCCACCTCCGTCTCGCGCCCCAGGCTGTCGGCGCGCACCTTCCGCCCCTCCAGCCGCAACTCCACCACCCACTCCCCGCCCTCGCGCCACGCCGTGGCCGCGCGCGCCCGGTTGGCGTGCAGGGTGACGTGCTCGAAGAGGTCGTCCAGCACGTAGCGCAGCGAGTCGGGCGTGGCCGCGCGCAGGTGCCGCATCAGGTCGGCGCTGGTGGGGTACGGCGGCCCGCGGAAGCGGTGCGCCCGCAGGAAGCGGCGCAGCGCCGCGTTCAGCCGCGCCTCGCCCAGGTGGTCGCGCAGGGCGTACATCGCCAGCGACCCCTTGTGGTAGTGGACGTACGTCTGCCCCTCCACCCGCACCAGCGGCGTCTCGCCCCGCCGCTCTCCGCCGCGCCCGGTGAGGTACCCGTCCAGCTCGTGGCGCAGGAAGCGGCCGATCTGCGCCCGCCCGTACTCCTGCTCCATCACCAGCAGCGCGGAGTACTCGGAGAGCGTCTCGGAGAGGAGCGCCGCGCCCTGCGCGTCCGCCCCCACCAGCTGGTGCCCCCACCACTGGTGCGCCACCTCGTGGGCGGTCACGAAGAAGGGGTAGTCGAGGTCGCCCGGGCGCACCTCGGCGATGAAGCCGATGCTCTCGGAGTAGGGGATGGTGGAGGCGAAGCTCTGCGCGAAGGCCGCGAAGCGCGGGAACTCCACGATGCGCAGCTGCCGGTGCGGGTAGGGGCCGAAGGCGCGCGTGTAGCACGCGAGCGACGCCTTCACCGAGCGGACCATCCGCTCCACGTTCCAGCGGTGCACGGGGTGGTGGTAGACCTCGATGTCGACGCCGTTCCAGCGGTCGCGCCGCACCCGGTAGCGCGCGGAGAGGAAGGCGTAGAAGTGGAGCACCGGCGCGTCGGCCCGGTAGTGGAACCAGCGCCGCCCGCCGCGCCGCCACT
>DASUNK010000344.1:0-3798 GCA_036277195.1 Longimicrobiaceae bacterium
CGATGCGGCCCGTGGCGGGGTCCTCGGCCACCGCGCCGGCCGCTCCCCCGAGCGGGGCCTCCACCGTGTACCGGCGCCACACCTCCGGGGTGAGCACCCCCCAGCCCGTGGCCTCCTCCCAGAGCCGCTGCAGCCCGGGGAGGTCGTCGTACGTGAACATCCGGTAGGCGAGGCGCATCGCGGTTCAGTCGCCCGGCGTGAGGTACCAGCGCTCCGGGTGGATCCGGTCGGCGGAGAGCGAGGGGTCGAGGGAGGTGCAGACGAAGGCGAAGCGGTAGTCCAGCGGCGCAAAGCCCAGGGCGGAGAGGGCGGGGCGGAGCGCGGGCGTGTCCATCGCCTTGAGCTCGCGGGGGACGGGCCCGTCCGCGCCCGCCTCGGCGAGCCACACCCCGACGGCGGCGAGCAGCGGCGCGAGCTCGGCCGGCGTGCGCGCCAGCACGTCCTCCACCAGCCCGTCGTGCCGGCGGAGGGCGGCGTAGCCCACCAGCGCACCGCCCTCGTCGCGCGCCTCCAGCACCAGGTGGCCGGCGATGCGGTGGTGGAGGCGGTCGGCGCCCCGGTCCACGGCGCAGCGGATCGGGAAGCTCTCCACCGCCCGCTCCCAGAGCGCCTCGTGCTCGGCGCCGAACCCGGCGGCGGGCGCGGCCGCCACCCCCCCGGCGGCGGCCCGCGGCGCCGCGGCAGGGTCTCCCACCGGGAGGGCGGCGCAGGGGTGCTCCACCATCCGGAACTCGCCGAACCAGCGGAAGAAGGGGAGCCAGGCGTGCTCGGGGACGGCGTACAGCAGCCGGAAGCCCGCCTCGGCCGAGGCCCGCGCGCCGGCCCGGTAGAGCTGCACCATCGGGTGGGCCTGGCTGCGGATGGAGCCGCGGCGCGTCTCGCGCGCCAGGATCGGGGCGCCGAGCCGGACGGCCGGGACCGGCTCGCCGTCGATCCGCACCACGGTGGGCGCGAAGACCGCCTGCCCCACCAGCCGGCCGTCGCCGTCCTCCGCCACCGCCACCAGGCAGGGGCCGTCGGGACGGTCCACGTACCACTTCCGCCACCGCTCCGGGGTGATCGCCCCCCACCCCGACTCCTCCTCCCAGAGGCGGAGCACGCCGGGGAGGTCGTCCTCGCGGAAGGGGCGGTACGCGAGCAGTCCCGCCGCGGCGCTCACGGGCCCGCCCGGCGCGCGTCGGCCGCCGCGGTCCGGGCGGCGGCGCAGTAGAGCGCCGCCAGCGCGGCCGCGCAGTCGTTGGAGACGCGCAGCACCAGCCCGCCCGACGCCAGCGCCAGGATCGCCGCGGCCGCCCACGCCCCGTCGGCCGCGGCGCCCGCCCCGAGCAGCAGGAACGCGAGCGCCAGCACCAGCGCGGCGCCCGAGAGGCGGGGCCACGCGCGCAGGCGCACCATCTGCCGTCCCGCGCCGTGCTCCTCGACGCCCAGGCGCACGCGGACGGAGCCGAGCGTCCCGTCGCGCACCTCCAGGTCCCACGCGTCGGTGTCGCCGCCGTGGCGCACCACCGCCCGCTGCTCGCGCAGCGCGGCGTCCAGCGCCCGCAGGCGGTCCGCGGGGTCGCGCCAGCACTCGGTCCAGGCGGAGAGCACCCGGGGGCCCGGGAGCGCCAGCCCCCGCACCCCCTGCCGCCGCCACGGGGTGATGCCGTGCGACAGCCGCCCCCGCAGCCGGGCCAGCGGCTGCAGCAGGTGCAGCAGGGTGGTCAGGATGCGCCGGGCCGCGACGGCCGTGGGCGGCATCGGCCGGCGGAAGCACGCCCGCATCCCGCCGCGCAGCGCCTGCCCCAGCTGCGCCAGCGCGGCGGCCGCCGCCAGGGGAAGCGCCGCCAGCAGGGGAGACCAGAGGAGGCCCACCAGGCTCAGCCCCGCCAGCAGGGCGACGCCCAGGTACCATTCGGGCATGAGGGGGAGGGAGCGGAGCGTCCCCGGCGCCGGGCGGTAGAGGCGCTGGAAGGGCGCCGTCCCCCACACCCCGCCGTAGATGCGCCCCCGGGGCGGGAGGAGCGGCTGCAACAGCCCGTCGCCGTAGATGCGCCCCGCCCACTGCACGTGTCCGCCGCCGTTGTAGCGGTCGGGCCACTTGCGCTCCAGCATGGCCTCGGCGCGGCCGTACCCCACCTGCTGCTTCCAGTAGCCCCGCACCGTCCCCCGGCGGTGGTGCCACACCATGGCGGCCGGGGCGAAGCCCAGCGTCCAGCCGCGGTCCTGCAGGCGCCAGCAGAGGTCCACGTCGTCGCCGGCCACGCGGAAGCGAGCGTCGAATCCCCCCACCGCCTCCAGCGCCGCCCGCCGGAACGCCATGTTGCACCCGGGGAGGTGCTCGGCCTCGCGGTCGGAGAGGAGGACGTGCACGGGCCCGCCCGGCGCGTTGGCCACGCAGTCGGCCACCAGCGAGGCGCCGTACGGAGGGACGTTGGGGCCGCCCACGCCCGCGTGGCCGGTAGCGGCGAAGTCCAGCGCCAGGTAGGTGAGCCAGTCCGGGTCCGGGTGCGCGTCGGCGTCGAGGTACGCCACGATCTCGCCGGTGGCCTCGCGCCACCCGGTGTTGCGCGCGGCGGAGAGCCCCCGGTTCGGCGTGCGGATCAGCCGGCAGCCGTACCCGGCGGCGATCTCGGCGGTGGCGTCGGTGGAGCCGTCGTCCACCACGATCGTCTCGAAGTCGGGATAGCGCAGCGCCGCCACGCCGCGCAGGGTGTCGTGCAGCGTGTCCGCGGCGTTGTAGGCGCACACCACCACCGACACCCGCGGCCACGCGCGCGCGGCGGGGACGGGGACCGCGGCGAACGCCTCGCCCACGGCGGCGAGCGCCGGCTTGGGCTCGCCCGCGCGGTTCGTGAGCCCGAAGTCCCAGTCCTCGATGTCGTGGCCGCCGCGGTGCCAGGCATCGGTCCAGGCGAAGGCGAAGGCGCCCGCGCACCCGCTGGCGAACGCGGTGCGCAGCTGCCACTCCAGCGCCCGCGCCTGGGCGGCCTCGCCGTGGCGGCGCGCGTCGAGCCCCACCTCGGCCAGCACCAGCGGGCGGTCGCCGGCCAGGTTGTGCAGCCGCGCCAGGTACGCCTCCAGCCGCTCCTGCCGCTCCAGGAAGACGTTGAAGCAGAGCAGGTCCGCGAAGGACAGGTCCAGGTACTCGGTGGAGGGATAGTTGACGTAGGTCACCAGCCCGCCCGGGTCCTCCTCACGCGCCGCCCGGTACAGCCGCCAGAGGAACGCCTCCACCCGCCGCGCCCCGTGCCAGCGCACGATCCCCGCCGGGACCTCGTTCCCCACCGCGTAGCAGAGCACCGCCGGGTGGCCGGCGCAGGCGCGCACGCCCTGGCGCACGCGCGCCTCGATGTCGCGCGCCCGCCGCCGTTCGTCGAGGAAGGTGACGTGCTGCTCCCAGGGGAGGCCCACCAGCACGCGCAGGCCGTGGCGGAGCGCGGCGTCGAGGAGCCAGCGGGGAGGGACGGTGTAGGTGCGGACGGCGTTGATCCCGTGCGCGGCCATCCGGGCGAAGTCGCGCTCGACCGCCGCGGGGGTGCGGTACTCGCACCCGTCCGCTTCGGGCCGGAAGGGGCCATAGGTAACCCCGCGCAGGTACAGCTTCTCCGTCCCCGCGAAGAGGAACTTCCCGCCCACGCTCGGCCTCGGCGGGGCCGTGGAGGCGAAGGGGAGGACGATCGCGGCTGGAACGCGCCCTGACACGGTAGCAGATGACTGCCGCGTGTCCTGAACGGGACGGGGGAGGTTCATCGGGTGGGGCGATCCAAAGTGCTCAAAAATCGGAGAATCGGAACGCGGACCCTGGACACCGACTGC
>DASUNK010000345.1:0-2316 GCA_036277195.1 Longimicrobiaceae bacterium
CTCGCTGCGGCTGGAGATGGGGATGGCCCTCTACGGCAACGACCTGGACGAGGGGCACACCCCGCTGGAGGCGGGGCTGGGGTGGGTGGTGAAGCTCGACAAGGGCGACTTCGTGGGGCGCGAGGCGCTGGCCCGCCAGAAGGCCGAGGGGGTGCGCCGGCGGCTGGTGGGCTTCGCCCTGCGCGAGCGCGGCTTCCCCCGGCACGGCTACCCGGTGCGCTTCGCGGGCGAGCCCGCGGGCGAGGTCACCAGCGGCACCCTCAGCCCCACGCTGGGCGTCGGCATCGGGATGGCCTACGTCCCCGCCGAGGCGGCCAAGCCCGGGACGGAGCTCGGCGTGGTCATCCGCGACCGCGAGGTGCCGGCGGAGGTGGTGAAGCCGCCGTTCCACACCCGCGGCACCGTCAAGAAGTGACCGCGCCCACGCCCAGCGCAGCGTAGAGCCGTGGCCGAAGTGGTCCTGATCACCACGGAAGACCTGGAGCCGGCCGTGCGGCTGCGCGCCGCCTTCGAGGAGGTGGGCTTCCGGGTGGAGCTCCTCGCCCCCGGCGAGCGGCTGGCCGACGCCGTGGGCGAGCCCGTGCTGCTGGTGATCACCGGCGGGCTGCGCGAGCGGCGCGCCCGCACCCTCATCGCCGCCGCGCGCGAGCGGGGGCGGCTCCCCGTCATCGGGCTGGCCGAGCCCACCGAGGCCGCCGGGCGCGACGTCTGCCGGCAGCTCGGCATCGCCGAGTGCTTCCCCAAGCCGGTGGACCCCGAGGAGGTGGCGCTGGTGGGCCGGCGCCTGGCGCAGCGCGAGGAGCTGCGCGAGCTCACCGGCATCGTGGGCGACACCGAGGCCATGGAGGAGGTGCTGGAGCGCGTGGTGCAGATCGCGCCCGTCAACTCCACCGTCCTCATCCTCGGCGAGAGCGGCACCGGCAAGGAGCTGGTGGCGCGCGGCCTCCACGCCCTCTCCCCCCGGCGCCACCGCCCCTTCATCGCCGTCAACGTCTCCGCCCTCACCGAGACGCTGCTGGAGAGCGAGCTCTTCGGCCACGAGAAGGGCGCCTTCACCGGCGCCGCCTCGCTGCGCAAGGGGTTCTTCGAGCTGGCCACCAGCGGCACCATCTTCCTCGACGAGATCGGCGAGATGCCGATGGCCACGCAGACCAAGCTGCTGCGCGTGCTGGAGGAGCGCGAGTTCCGCCGGGTGGGGGGCGAGGAGTCGATCCGGGTGGACGTGCGGGTGCTGGCCGCCACCAACCGCGACCTGCGCGACCAGGTGGCCCTCGGCGAGTTCCGGCGCGACCTCTACCACCGGCTCAACGTGCTGCGCATCGAGCTCCCGCCGCTGCGCGAGCGCCGGGCCGACGTGCCGCGGCTGATCGAGCGCTTCATCCGCCAGTTCAGCGCCGAGCACGACCGCCCGTTCATGGGGATCGACCCCGAGGCCGTACGGCTGCTGACCGACTACGACTGGCCGGGCAACGTGCGCGAGCTGCGCAACCTGGTGGAGTCGATGGTGGTGCTGGCGCCGGGGCGGGTCATCCGCCCCGAGGACATCCCCCCCGAGGTGCGCTACGGGCGGGGCGACCGGCTCCTCCCCGTGCCGCTGCCTCGGGCGCTGGTGGCGCGCGAGGGGGAGGAGGGCCCCTCGCCGCAGCTGGAGTTCATCTTCCGCACTCTCTTCGAGCTGCGGATGAACATGGAGGACCTGCGCCGCGAGTTCGAGGTGTACCGCGAGCGGCAGCGCGACGCCATCGCCCTCCCGGTGGGGCCGGGGTACATCCCCTTCGCGGCGCCGATCGTCCCCGAGCCGGTGGAGCCCGAGCCGGAGCCGGGGACGGTGGTCTTCCGCCCCGGGATGACCATGCAGGACCTGGAGCGCGAGGCCATCGGCGCGGCGCTGCGCGAGGCGCGGGGGAACCGGCGGCGGGCGGCCGAGATGCTGGGGATCGGCGAGCGCACGCTCTACCGCAAGCTCAAGGAGTACCAGCTCGAGGCGTGAGATGAACAGCGGCCCCGAGCGCCTCTCCCTCTTCGCCGTGACCGCTCCGGGACTGGAGCGCCTGGCCGCGGCGGAGCTGGCGGCGCTGGGGATGGCGGCCGCGCCGGAGGCCGGCGGGGCCGCGTGGGAGGGGACGCTGGACGACCTCTACGCGGCCAACCTCCGGCTGCGCACCGCCAGCCGCGTGGTGGCGCGCGTGGCCCACTTCCGGGCCCGCACCTTCTTCGAGCTGGAGCGCCACGCCCGCCGCCTCCCCTGGGAGCGCTTCCTGGCGCCGGGACGGGCGGTGCGGCTGCGGGTCACCTCGCGCAAGAGCCGGCTCTACC
>DASUNK010000346.1:0-8328 GCA_036277195.1 Longimicrobiaceae bacterium
AGCGGCCTCCTCCCGGGCGTCTTCCGCGCCGGGCTGCTGCGGTGCGGCGAGGTCCGCGAGCGGGTGCTCCGCCCCGCGGACCTCGAGAAGGCAGACGCCGTCTGGCTGGTCAGCTCCGTCCGCCGCTGGCGGCGCGCGGTCCTCGCCGCAGATGTACCCGAACGGGCGGACGCGCGCTAGCTTGTTCCTGTCGCCCTGCCGTCCCCTCCCCCGGAGTGCCCCGATGACCAGCCGCTTCGATCCCGAGCTCTCCATCGCCCTGGAAGGCGAAGCTCCGGCCACGCGCGGCGGGCCGCCCGCCGGCACCGCCCCCGTCCCGGCCTCGACCGGCGCTCCGCCGCGGGGCGGGCTCTTCGGGAGCGGGGTGGGATTGTTCGGCGGGGCGCTGGGCGGGTTCCTGGTGGGCGGTCCGGTGGGCGCCGTGGCCGGCGCGCTGCTGGGCGGGGCCGCCGGCGCCCCCGCGGGCGACATGCTCGGCGCCGAGCGCCGCCGGCTCACCGAGGCGGAGCGCGCCGAGGCGCGGCTGGTCTTCGGCGACACGCTGGACCTGGACCGCGTGGTGGTGGCCGGGGCGCCGGTGATGTCGCTGGGGCGCATCGCCCGGGCGCTGCCGCACGCCATCTACTTCCCCGTGGACGTGTTCCGGGCGGGGATCCCCGTCCCCTGGCTGGTGCACGAGCTGACGCACGCCTGGCAGTACCAGCACGGCGTCTCGCTGGCCACCACGCTCTTCCACGCCGTCCGCCGCATCTACAAATACGGGGGCGCGGACGGGCTGCGGAGCGCGCTGGCGGAGGGGCGGCGCTTCACCGACTTCAACACCGAGCAGCAGGGCGACATCCTCCGCGACTACTACCGGCGGCTGAAGCGCGGGGAGGACGTGGCGGCCTGGGAGCCGTTCGTGGCGCAGGTGCGCGCCGCCGGCCCGCCGCGGCGCCGCTAGACGCGAAAAGGAGGCGCCCGCGGCCGCGAGCGCCTCCCCGACTTCGATCTATTCCGTCAGCCGCGCCGCGTGCCGCGGTCGCGGTCCTCGAAGGGACACCCCGGCGACGGGCCCGCTCGCCGGTTCGGGGCCGCCCGGCGTCTCCGCGCGGGTGGCGATGCACTGCTCGTTCGGTTGGACGGGCGCGCGCCCCGGAAGGTTGCATCCGCCGCAGTGAGGACGTTCCTCCCCCCGATTCTGACTGGTGCAGGGGTTGCAGCCACCGAACCGCATGAAACGCATCGCCGTCGCCGCCCTCCTCGGGCTCCTAGTCGTGGTCCCCTCCGCCTGCGCGTCGTCGTACCTGCTGCGCCAGACCTGGGAGGGCGCCAAGCTGCTGCAGCGGCGCGAGCCGATCGCCCGGCTGCTGGCGGACCCGGCCACCGACCCCGAGACGCGCCGCAAGCTGCGGCTGGTGCTGGAGGCGCGCGCCTTCGCCGCGGACTCGCTGCGGCTCGACGCGGGGGACAGCTACACCGTCTTCACCGAGGTGGGGCGCGACACCCTCCTGCTGGTGCTCTCCGCCGCCCACAAGGACCGCTTCGAGGCCCGCACCTGGTGGTTCCCCATCGTCGGCTCCGCGCCGTACAAGGGGTACTTCGACTTCGACGACGCCCGCGAGGCCGCGCAGAAGCTCGACGCCCGCGGCTTCGACACCTACCTGCGCACCAGCAGCGCCTACAGCACGCTCGGCTTCTTCGCCGACCCGGTCTACTCCACCGTGCTGCGCTACGGCGACCTCGACCTGGTGAACACCGTCATCCACGAGCTCTTCCACAACACCTTCTTCGCCTCCGGGCAGGTCACCTTCAACGAGAGCCTGGCCAGCTTCGCGGGCGCCCGCGGGGCCATCGAGTTCTTCTGCCGGCGCGACGGGGCGGAGTCGGAGAGCTGCCTGCGCGCCGCCGCCGCCTGGCAGGACGAGCTGCGCTTCGCCGCCTTCACCACCCGGCTGGTCGCCGAGCTGCAGGCGCTCTACGGCCGCCCGGAGCTGGGCAGCGAGGAGAAGGTCCGCCTGCGCGAGGAGGTCTTCGCCCGCGCCCGCGCGCGCTACGCCGCCGAGGTGCGCCCGCGGCTGCGGGTGGAGAACTACGACCGGGTGATGGAGCGGGAGCTCAACAACGCCGCCATCCTGGCGCGCCGCATCTACTCCGACCGGCTGGACCTGTTCGAGCGCGTGTACCGGGCCCGCGGCGGCGACTTCCGCCGCGCCCTGCACGACCTCGTGGCCGCCGCCCGCGCCAACCCGGATGACCCGTACGCCGCCGTGGCCGCGCTGGCGGGCGGCCGGGGGTTGTGAATCGCGCGCGGTCGTTGCACTTTACGAATCGTGGGCCGCCGGCGCGCACCTGACGCCGGCGGCCCCTCTTATCAGCGGTCCGGAACCGATCATGAGCGACCAGCACCACGCCTCGGGCGGCTACGATCCCGCCGAGGTCGAGCGGAAGTGGCAGGCCCGGTGGGACGAGCAGGGCACCAACCGGTGGACCGACGCCGGCCTGCGCGCCGCCGAGCGCCCCTACTACAACCTGATGATGTTCCCCTACCCCTCGGCCGAGGGGCTGCACGTGGGGAACATCTACGCCTTCACCGGCGCCGACATCCACGGCCGCTTCAAGCGGCTGCAGGGCTACGACGTGTTCCAGCCGATCGGCTTCGACGCGTTCGGCATCCACTCCGAGAACTTCGCGCTCAAGCTGGGGATCCACCCGATGGAGCTCATCCCCCGCAACGTGGAGCGCTTCCGCACCCAGCTGCGGCGGGTGGGGCTGATGTACGACTGGGACCACACGGTCGACACCACCACCCCCGACTACTACCGCTGGACGCAGTGGATCTTCCTGCAGCTCTACCAGCACGGGCTGGCGGTGAAGAAGGAGGCGCCCGTCAACTGGTGCCCCTCCTGCAACACCGTGCTGGCCAACGAGCAGGTGATCGCCGGCGAGTGCGAGCGCTGCGGCTCGGTGGTGGAGATGCGCTTCCTCTCGCAGTGGTTCTTCCGCATCACCGAGTACGCCGGGAAGCTGCTGGAGAACCTGGGGTGGATGGACTGGTCCGACAGCACCCGCAAGGCGCAGGAGAACTGGATCGGCCGCAGCGAGGGCGCCGAGCTGCACTTCCCCATCGCCCGGCGGCGCGCGGCCGAGGACCGGCACCAGCCCGCGGCGATCGAGCCGGAGAAGCCGGTGATCCGCGTCTTCACCACCCGCCCGGACACGGTGTTCGGCGCCACCTACCTGGTGCTGGCGCCCGAGCACCCGCTGGTGGAGCGGATCACCGCCCCGGAGCGCCGCGAGGCGGTGGAGGCGTACCGCCGCCAGGTGGCGGGGCAGGACCTGGTCACGCGGAAGAAGACGGACAAGGGCAAGACGGGGGTGGATACGGGCGGCCGCGCCGTCAACCCGGCCACGGGCGAGGAGATCCCCGTCTGGATCGCCGACTACGTGCTGATGGAGTACGGCACCGGCGCCATCATGGCCGTCCCCGGGCACGACCAGCGCGACTTCGAGTTCGCCACCCAGTTCGGGCTCCCGGTGGTGCGCGTGGTGGCCGGCCCCGGCGAGGACGCGGACACCCCGCTGGCGGAGGCGTACACCGACAACCAGGCGGGGCGGCTGGTGAGCTCGGGGCGCTTCGACGGCCTGGGGCACCGCGCGGGCTGCGACGCCATCGTGGCCTGGCTGGCGGAGCGGGGGCTGGCCGAGCGGCGGGTGAACTACCGCCTGCACGACTGGACGATCTCGCGGCAGCGCTACTGGGGGCCGCCGATCCCCGTCCTCTACTGCGACGCGTGCGGCATCGTCCCCGTCCCCGAGGACCAGCTCCCGGTGGAGCTGCCGCACATCGACGACTTCCGCCCCGACGCCTCGGGCATCTCGCCGCTGGCGCGCCACGAGGAGTGGTACCGGGTGGACTGCCCCGCGTGCGGCGGCCGGGCCCGGCGCGAGACCGACGTCTCGGACACCTTCCTGGACTCGGCGTGGTACTTCCTGCGCTACCCCTCGGTGGGGTACGCGCAGGTGCCGTTCGACCCGGAGCTGACCCGCAGGTGGCTGCCGGTGACGAGCTACATCGGCGGCAACGAGCACGCGGTGCTGCACCTGCTCTATGCGCGCTTCGTCACCATGGCGCTGCGCGATATGGGGCACCTCCACTTCGAGGAGCCGTTCGTGCGCTTCCGGGCGCACGGGCTCATCGTGCGGGAGGGGGCGAAGATGTCGAAGAGCCGCGGCAACGTGGTGGTGCCGGACGACTTCATCGCCGCGTGGGGGGCGGACGCCTTCCGCACCTTCCTGATGTTCCTGGGGCCGTACGAGGAGGGGGGCGATTTCCGCGACGAGGGGGTGAGCGGGCCGTACCACTTCCTCACCCGGCTCTGGGACGCGGTGCTCACCTCCACCGAGCGCCCGCTGGACCCCGCGGTCGAGCAGAAGCTGCACGCCACCATCAAGAAGGTGACGGAGGACCTGGAGGCGCTCTCGTACAACACGGCCATCGCGGCCATGATGGAGTACCTGAACGCCGTGCGGGCGGGCGGGCGCACCCCCGAGCGGGGGGCGGTGGAGCCGCTGGTGCGGCTGGTGGCCCCGTTCGCGCCGCACCTGGCCGAGGAGCTGTGGGAGCGGCTGGGGCACGCCCGCTCGCTCTTCGACGAGGCGGAGTGGCCCGGCTACGACCCCGCGAAGGCGGTGGCCGACACGGTGGAGTTCGTGGTGCAGGTCAACGGCAAGGTGCGCGCGCGCCTGCCGCTGCGCCGCGGCATCGGCGAGGCCGAGGCCCGCGACGCCGCCCTGGGCGACGAGAACGTGCGCCGCTGGCTGGACGGCGGCAAGCAGGTGCGGAAGGTGGTGTTCGTCCCCGACCGGCTGGTGAACCTGGTGGTCGGCTGAGAGGCCATCTCCCGCCCGGGCGGCGGGCGGGTTACTTTTCGGGAGATGGCGGGAACCCTCTCCCGGGGGTGTGCCGATGCTCGGATCCGTCGAGGCGCCCTGCGTCCACCTGGTGCTGCGCGCGCACCCGCCCGCGCCCGCGCGCATCAGCCTGGTCCACCGGCCGCTGGCCTGGCGGGTGGTGGGAGTGGTGCTGTCGCTGGGCGTCTGCTGGACCGCCGCCCCCTGGCTCTTCTGGGTGCCGCCGCACTACCCGTGGCCGGTGCTCGCCTTCCTCCTCGGCGCCTGGCTGGCGTACCGCTCGTCGCGCGCGTTCCGGGTGCGCTGGTTCGCGGGCGCCTGCCCCCGCTGCGGGCGCCCGCTGCGCCTGAAGCCAGGCGCGTACGTCAGCCTTCCGTACCGCTTCACCTGCTTCGCCTGCCACTTCGAGCCCGAGCTGCACGCGTACCACCTCTCCGAGGAGGAGCGCTTCGCGCGCGAGGCGGGGCGGGGGATCCGCCACGTCACCCCTGAATGCCCCGGCACCTGGGCCGAGGAGGTGCTCTGGGACCAGCCCTTCCTCTCCTGCTCCCGCTGCGGCGCCCGCCACCACGCCACCGACGCGCTGCGCCGCGCCGCCGCCGAGGAAAACCCGCGCGGCGCGCTGCTGGAGCTGCTCGCCGCGGAGGGGAAGTTCCTGACCTGAGCGGGGGCGTCAGAGCTGCGGGTTCATCCCCAGCGCCTTCACCAGGAAGGCCCAGCGGTCCGCGGCCTCCTCGATCTGCATCTGCGTCGGCTTCCCCGCCCCGTGCCCCGCGCGCGTCTCCACCCGGATCAGCACCGGCGCGTCGCCCGCCTGCGCCGCCTGCAGCGCCGCCGCGTACTTGAACGAGTGCCCCGGCACCACCCGGTCGTCGTGGTCGCCCGTGGTCACCAGCACCGCCGGGTAGCGCGTCCCCGGGCGGAGGTTGTGCAGCGGCGAGTAGGCGTGCAGCCAGCGGAACTGCTGCGGGTCGTCGGCGCTGCCGTAGTCCGAGGTCCACGCCCAGCCGATGGTGAACTTGTGGAAGCGCAGCATGTCCATCACCCCCACCGCCGGGAGCGCCGCGCCGAAGAGGTCCGGCCGCTGGTTCAGCACCGCCCCCACCAGCAGCCCGCCGTTGGAGCCGCCCGCGATCGCCAGCTTCGCGGGTGAGGTGTAGCGCTCCCGCACCAGGTACTCGGCCGCGGCGATGAAGTCGTCGAAGCCGTTCTGCTTCCGCTCCAGGATCCCGGCCTGGTGCCACTCCTCGCCGTACTCGGCGCCGCCGCGGATGTTGGGCACCGCGTACACGCCCCCCAGCTCCAGCCACACCGCGTTCCCGGTGGAGTAGCCCGGCGTCAGCGAGACGTTGAAGCCGCCGTAGCCGTAGAGCAGGGTGGGGTTGGTGCCGTCGAGCTGCAGCCCCTTGCGGTGGGTGATGATCATCGGCACCCGGGTGCCGTCCTTGCTCTGGTAGAACACCTGCCGCGTCTCGTAGCGGCTGGGGTCGAAGGCCACCTGCGGCGCCCAGTGCACCGCCGAGCGCCCCGTGCGCACGTCGTAGCGGAAGATGGTGGTGGGATACAGGTAGGAGGTGAACGAGTAGAACGCCTCCGGGTCGTCGGCGGTGCCGCTCATCCCGCCCACGGTGCCCAGGGTGGGGAGCTCCAGGTCGCGCACGTGCGCGCCGTCCTTCGCGAAGACGCGCACCCGCGAGGTGGCGTCGTGCAGGTAGGTGCCCACCAGGTGCCCGCCGATGAGCTGCGTGAACGAGAGCGCGTCCTCGGACTGCGGGATCACCGTGCGCCAGGCGCTCCGCGCGGGGGTGCGCAGGTCGATGGCGATCACCCGGCCGCGGGGGGCGTCGAGGTCCGTCTGGAAGTAGAGGACGGGCCCGTCGTTGCCGATGAAGAAGTACCCCGCGTCGAAGTCGTCCAGCAGCCGCACCATCTCCCCGTCCAGCCGGGGCGCCTCCGCGCTCCCCAGGTCCTTCACGTAGACGCGGTTCCGCCGGTCCGTGCCCGTCCACACGTTCACCACCAGGTAGCGCCCGTCCTCGCTCACCTCGGAGCCGAAGCCGTAGTCCGGCTCGTCGGGGCGCTCGTACACCAGCACGTCCGCGGACTGCGGCGTCCCCACCCGGTGGTAGTAGAGCTTCTGGTTGCGCACCGTGGCGGTGAGCACGTTCCCCTCCGGCTGCGCGTAGCGGGCGTAGAAGAAGCCGCGGTCGTCGTGCGTCCACGCCGCGCCGGAGAACTTGATCCAGCGCAGCGAATCGGCCAGCTCGCGCCCGCTGTCGATCTCGCGCACCCGGAACTCCTGCCAGTCGGACCCGCCCGAGGCCACCCCGTACGCCAGCAGCCTCCCGTTCTCGGAGATGGAGGTGTTCGAGAGCGCCACCGTGCCGTCGGCGGAGAGGGTGTTGGGGTCGATCACCACCCGCGGCTCGGCGTCGAGCGTGGGCTGGGTGTAGAGCACGGACTGGTTCTGCAGCCCCGTGTTGCGGAAGAAGAAGTAGCGCCCGCCCCGCTTCCAGGGGGTGCCGGTGCGGGCGTAGTTCCAGAGCCGGGTGAGGCGTTCCTCGATGGCCCGGCGCTGGGGGATTCCCCCGAGATAGCGGAAGGTGATCTCGTTCTGCGCGGTGATCCAGGCGCGCGTCTCCGGCGAGTCGGTGTCTTCCAGCCAGCGGTAGGGGTCCGCCACGCGGGTGCCGTGATAGTCGTCCACCTGCTCTGCCCTGCGGGTCTGCGGATAGGTGAGCGGCTGGGCCGCGGCCGGCGCGGCGGCGGCGAGGGCGGCCGCGCCCAGCACTGCCAGCCAGGGGGCCGCCGACGTGCGGGGGTTCCTCATGGGGAGCGCTCCTTTGGGATGCGGGGGTTCTGCGACGGAGACAGGATACCGGCGCGGGCGCGGGCGCGGCAAGCGGGCTCGACCAACTCCCCTTCCCCCAACGGCTTACCCCTCCCGCCGGGGAGCGCGAAAAGGGGTTGACCGGGGCGGGCCACTTGGTTATACTTGCTGTCCTCTGACGCGGGGTGGAGCAGCCTGGTAGCTCGTCGGGCTCATAACCCGAAGGTCGCGGGTTCGAATCCCGCCCCCGCTATCGTCCCAGCCGGCCGCCGCAGTCGGGGCGGCTTTTTGGTTGGGGAGCCGGTCTGGGCCAGGTAGCTCAGTTGGTAGAGCACGCGGCTGAAAACCGCGGTGTCGGCGGTTCGATTCCGTCCCTGGCCACTGATGGATCCCCGAGAGGTCGGGGAGCGCATAAGAGGAGCGGCGCACAGAGGTCCGTAGCTCAAGTGGTAGAGCACCGGTCTCCAAAACCGGGGGTTGGGGGTTCGAGTCCCTCCGGGCCTGTAGTGGGTGGTGCCGGGCCGCGACGCCTGAAGTGATTCGGGTGGCTCGGGATCGGAGACGTGTGGCTCGAGCCCTCATCGTCTAACGGCTAGGACACCACT
>DASUNK010000347.1:0-5299 GCA_036277195.1 Longimicrobiaceae bacterium
ACCCTCACCGTGGAGAACGAGGGGACGCGCCTGGCGCGGGCGGAGGTGACGGACGACCTCCCGGACCTCCTGGCCCGCGAGGGCGGCGACACCTTCGCCGTGACGGTGGCGCCCCGCCGCGACGCGGTGGTGCGCTACGGCGTGCGCGCCGCGCGCCGCGGCGACGCCGCCTTCGGCGACGTGCACCTGCGCGTGCTGGGGCCGCTGCGGCTGGCCTGGCGCCAGCGGCGCCTCTCCCGCGAGCACCCGCTGCGCGTGCTCCCCGGCGTGGCCGAGGTCAAGCGCTACCGGCTGCTGGGGCTGCACAACCGCCTGCGCGAGGCCGGCTTCCGCGCCGTGCGCCAGCGTGGGGAGGGGGGGTCGTTCGAGAGCCTGCGCGAGTACGCCCGCGGCGACGACCCCCGCACCATCGACTGGAAGGCCACCGCCCGCCGGGGGGGCCTCATCGTGCGGCAGTTCGAGGTGGAGCGGCGGCAGAACGTGCTGCTGGCCGTCGACGCCGGGCGGCTGATGACGCAGGAGGTGGGGGGCCGCGAGCGCATCGACTACGCCCTCTCCGCCGCACTCCTGCTGGCCGACGTGGCCGCGGTGCACGGCGACCTGGTGGGGCTGCTGGTCTTCGCGGACCGGGTGCAGCAGTACATCCCCCCGGGGCGCAACACCCTCGCCGCGCTCTCCGACGCCCTGGGCGAGGTGCACCCGCGCATGGTGGAGCCCAACTACCCGGCGGCGTTCACCTACCTGGGGCGGCAGCTGCGGCGGCGCTCGCTGCTGGTGCTCTTCACCGACCTCATCGACGCGCAGGCCTCCGCCGCGCTGGTGACGCACCTGGGGAAGGCGGCCGAGCGCCACCTGCCGATCGCGGTGGCCATCCGCAGCCCGGAGCTGGAGGCCGCGGCCGCGCTCCCGGCGAGCGACGAGGCGGCGGTGTACCGCCGCGCCGCCGCCGAGGAGCTGCTCCAGGCGCGGCAGGCGGCGCTCGCCGCCATGCAGCGCGCCGGCGTGCTGGTGGCCGACACCCGCCCGCAGGACGCCGTCCCCACCGTGGTCAACCGCTACCTCGACGTCAAGCGCCGGGGCCTGCTGTAGCCGGCGCTACTCCGAGGGGTGCGGCCCGGCGTCGCGCACCGCCGCCGGCACGCGGTCGGCGAACTGCTGGAAGTTGTCCTGGAACGCCTTCGCCAGCTCGCGCGCCTTGGCGTCGTACGCGGCCGCGTCCTGCCAGGTGCCGCGCGGCACCAGCACCTCGTCCGGCACCCCCGGCACCCGCTTCGGCACCGCCAGGTTCAGCACCGGCAGCGTCTCCGTCTCCACCCCGTCCAGCTCCCCCGCCAGCGCCGCCCGCACCATGGCCCGCGTGTGCGCCAGCTTCATCCGGTGCCCCGTGCCGTACGGCCCGCCCGTCCACCCCGTGTTCACCAGCCACACCCGCGAGCCGTGCTCCGCCAGCTTCTTCCCCAGCATCTCCGCGTACACCCCCGGGTGCAGGCTCAGGAACGCCGCCCCGAAGCACGCCGAGAAGGTGGGCTGCGGCTCCTTCACCCCGCGCTCCGTCCCCGCCACCTTGGCCGTGTAGCCCGAGAGGAAGTAGAACATGGCCTGCTCCGCCGTCAGCCGCGCGATCGGCGGGAGCACGCCGTACGCGTCCGCGGTCAGGAACACCACGTTCTTCGGGTGCCCGCCGCGCGCCTCGGGGACGAAGTTGCGGATGTACTCCAGCGGGTAGCTGGCCCGCGTGTTCTCGGTGATGTCCTGCGCGTCGAAGTCCACCCGGCGGTTCTCGTCCACCACGCAGTTCTCCAGCACGGTGGCGAACATGCGCGTGGTGGCGTAGATCTCCGGCTCCCCCTCCTTCGAGAGCTTGATGACCTTGGCGTAGCAGCCGCCCTCGAAGTTGAAGATCCCCTCGTCGCTCCAGCCGTGCTCGTCGTCGCCGATCAGGCCGCGCTCCGGGTCCGCCGAGAGGGTGGTCTTCCCCGTCCCCGAGAGCCCGAAGAAGAGCGCGGTGTCGCCCTGCGGCCCCACGTTGGCCGAGCAGTGCATGGAGAGCACGCCCTGCTTGGGGAGGAGGTAGTTGAGCACCCCGAAGACGGACTTCTTGATCTCGCCGGCGTAGCGGGTGCCGCCGATGAGCACTTCCTTCCGCCCGAAGTGGATGAGGATGAAGGTGCTCGTGCGCGTGCCGTGGCGGGCGGGGTCCGCCTCGAACTCCGGCGCGTGCAGGATGGTGAAGCCGGGCACCATCCCCTCCAGCTCGTCCGGGGCGGGACGGCGGAACATGTTGAAGGCGAAGAGGTTGTGCCACGCGTTGGGGGTGATCACCCGCACCGCCAGCCGGTAGCGCGGGTCCGCGCCCCCCCACATGTCGCGCACGTACAGGTCCTGCCCCTCCAGGTGCTCCAGCACCTCGGCGCGCAGCAGGTCGTACTTCTCCGCCTCGATGGCCACGTTCACCTTCCCCCACCACACCTCGCCCTCGGAGCCGGGCTCGCGCACCACGAAGCGGTCGTTGGGCGAGCGGCCGGTGTGCGGCGCGGTCACGGCGTTGAAGGGGCCGCCGTCCACCAGGATCCCCTCGCCGCGGCGGATGGCGTGCTCCACCAGCTCCACCGGGGAAAGGTTCCAGAACACGGTTCCGGGGTTGCGGATGCCGTGGTTGTCCAGCCCGTGGCGGCTCTCGTGCCCGAAGGACGGGGGCGAGGCCTCGGGTGGGTTCAGCGTCGTAGCCATGCGTCAGCCAGCCATCGTGGTGTGCGGGTCGGGTCCGGGAAGCCGGGAACTGTAGCACGTCCCGCACCCCCGGGCAAGCGCCGGACTGAGCCGGGCTCAGCCGGCGCGCTGAATCCCGCGGGGCCGCCGCCGCGTATGGTTCCCCCGGCGGCGCGGTGTCCCAGCGAGGACACAGTGTCCCCCGGATGGAACAGCCGGCGGACGCCGGAGAGCGGATCCCATCCGAAAAACCCAAGCAATTGCCGGGCTTCTCGAGGTCGCCGGCCCGGCACGCCCGATGCCTTGTCTCCCGACAGGCACCGTCGTGCCGGAAAGGAAGCATGCCATGGAGATCGCACGCAGGTTCGTGGAGACGTGCCCCACGCGGTTCGAGGCCTACCTCGCGCTGCAGTGCGCGCTGATGCGCCGGTACGTGGCGCGCGGGGGCACCGTCGAGGAGTTCTGCCACCGGCTGGCGCCGGTGTTCCACCGCAAGTACGCGCCGCTCCTCCTGGAGCCGCGCTAAGAGATAGCGCGCGAACGAGGGAGCCGCCCGGCAGCCAGGCTGCCGGGCGGCTCTCGTTTCGCTTCCCGCCGCGGGGATCAGGTGAACATGCCGCCCAGCAGCGCCAGCCCGCCGAAGAACGCGGCCAGCGCGAGCGTGACCACCACCATGCAGATGGCGGCGATGAGCGCGGTGAGCACCGCCTTCCCCGTGCTCACGTCCAGCGCCTGGCGGATGGCGACGATCCCCGCCACCAGGATCCAGATCCACACCACGAACTGCACCAGCCCGCCCAGGATGGGGATGATCCCCACCACGTTCAGCACCCCGGGCGACTGGGCGAAGCCGAGCGTGCGCAGCAGCTCGCCCCAGGTGGCCTTCCCGCCGAAGACCACCACGCCCACCACGTAGGTGACGCCCGCCCAGATCCCCCAGCTCAGCAGCGCCCCCAGCAGGGCGCCGATGATGCCGCCGGAGCCCCCCTCGTCGCCGATGGCGCCGATGGCCGAGCAGACGGCGACGATGGCCACCACCGCGGCGGCCTGGCCGGTGGCGGACTGGTCGGCCTCCACCTCCTCGTAGGTTGCGACGTTCAGCATGGCTGCGCCCATCATGCGCTCGGTCAGCGAACCGGCCATTCGGAGCCTCCTGGAGAAGTGGGATCGGGAACGGGGACCTGCCCGGCGGAGCCGGCCGGGGGAAGCGCCTGCGGAGTGCGGGAGAGAACGGGGTGAATAGTAAAGCCCCCGCGGCGCGGGGGCGAGACTTTCGTTGGGTCGCTACGTCGTCTTCTCCTTCGGGGCCGGAGTCCGGCGGGCGCGCGTGGCGCGGGGCTTCGCCTTGCCCCCCGCCGCGGCGGCGGAGCGGCGCCGCGGCTTCGGCGGCGCCGGCGTCTCCGCCGTGGCGGTGACCTCGACCACCACCTCGACCTCCTCCGCCTCTACCGGCGTGCGGCGGGCCGCGCGCTCCACGATCTCGCGCGCCTCGCGCAGCAGCCCCTCCATCCGCGAGAGGATGGCGCGCAGCTCGGCGGCCTCGCCGGGCGTCACCTGCCCCGCGCCCACCGGGAGCGTGGGCGACGGTTCGCTCGACACCAGCACGTCGGCCAGCCCCAGCGCGGCGATCTTGGCCAGCATCCCGTAGTCCGGCTGGGAGCGGCCGCGCTCCCAGGCGCTGACGACGGACGCGCCCCCGTCCACGCCCAGCGACGCGGCGAAGGCTTCCTGGGTGACCCCCAGCCGGGTGCGGATGCCGCGGATGGTCTGGCCCGTCAGCTTCTTGGGGAGGAGTCGGAGCGCCATGCGAGCCTCGTGCGCGGTGCTGGTGGTCGTGGTCGCCTGCCGCCGCGGTCCGAACGCAATTGCAGGGCCGCGGAGCGGGCGGTAGTTTGTCCGTGCAGCCGCCAGGGGTATCCCGGCCGGGAAGCCGGGGTTGAGAGAGTCCCTTGGAACCTGATCCGGATCACACCGGCGTAGGGAGCGCGGCGTATCGCAGCGACGGGGGAGCACCCGCTCGCCCCGCTTCCCTCCCGTTCCGGATCATCTCCCTCAGCAGGACAGGAGGAGACGATGATCGACCGCGCCCGCCCCCAGCCTGCCGCCGCCGGCGACTACGGCGAGGCCTTCCCCAATTCGCGCAAGGTGTACGTCGAGGGGCGCCGCGGCGTGCGCGTGCCGATGCGCGAGATCGCCCTCTCCGGCGGCGAGCCGCCGCTGCGGGTCTACGACACCAGCGGCCCGCTGGGCGCCGACGTCCGCCAGGGGCTTCCCCCGCTGCGCGCGGAATGGATCCGCGCCCGCGGCGGCGTGGAGACGGTGGAGCGCAGCTACGCGCCCCCGCCCGGCGGGCGCGCGGCCGAGATCCCCGAGACGCTGCGGCGGCCCACCCTGCGCGGCACCGGGTGCGTCACCCAGATGCACTACGCCCGCCGCGGCGAGGTCACCCCGGAGATGGAGTTCGCCGCCCTGCGCGAGGGCGTCGACCCGGAGATGGTGCGCAGCGAGATCGCCCGCGGGCGCGCCATCCTCCCCGCCAACCTCAACCACCCGGAGCTGGAGCCGATGCTCATCGGCCGCGCCTTCCGGG
>DASUNK010000348.1:0-3498 GCA_036277195.1 Longimicrobiaceae bacterium
CGTCGAACAACCCTCTCCCGGAACGGGGGAGGGTGGCGAGCCTGAGCGAGCCGGGTGGGGGCCTCCCGACCCAACAAACGTTTGCTATGCGAAGTCCCTCCGTCCGTTTACCATTGACCTCGCCCGGGACAAAACCCGACAGAATGCGCACACTTCATCGAGAAGGAAGGTACACCGTGAACCCCCCCACCTACGATCAGCGCGTCGTCTTCCAGCTTTCCATGTACTCCAACCTGGTCTCGGGAATGACGGGGCCGGACCTGGAGGGCAGGCTGTACGCGGCCATCAAGACGGAGCTGGACAAGGAGGAGACCAAGAAGAAGATCGGCGCGTGGTCCATCGTGTGGGGCCCGGTGGTGAAGCAGTTCGACACCCGGCTGTACGCGGTCAACGCCATGTACGTGGCCGAGAGCGTGAAGGAACCGGGCACCTACGTGATCGGCATCGCGGGCACCAACCCCTCCTCGCTCTTCGACTGGCTGGTGGAGGACGCGTTCGTCTCGAAACAGACCCCCTGGGTGTTCGCCCCGCGCACCGGTGCCAGGATCTCGCGCGGCACCGCGATCGGGCTCGCCATCCTGCTGAACGCGAAGCCGGGGGGCAACCGCCCGGGCGCCGGCACCACGCTGCTGGACTTCGCGCGGGGGATCGGGAAGAAGGCGGGGCAGAAGGTGATCGTCAGCGGGCACAGCCTGGGCGGCGCGCTCTCCGCCACCGTCACCCTGTGGCTGCACGACGTCCGCATCATCTGGGACCCGGAGCGCAAGGTGGAGCTCTCGGGCCTGCCCACGGCGGGCCCCACCGCCGGCAACGGCGCCTTCGCCCGCTATTCCGACCGCTCGATCTCGGTGGCGCGCTTCGCCAACGCCATCGACGTGGTGCCCCACGCATGGCAGGCGTCGGACCTGGCCAAGATCCCCACCCTCTACGCGCCCCACATCGAGCCCAACGCGGAGATCAACCGCCTGGTGAAAATCGCCGAGGACATCTCGGCCGGCGGGGACTACACCCAGATCGTGCACGACACCGGCTGGTTCCCCTTCCCCGTGGACAGGAAGATCATCAACCCCGTGCTGGGCTCGTTCCTGAACTTCCTGCGGCAGCTCGCCTACCAGCACACCACGGCGTACCTGGACTACTTCAAGATCGTCTCGCCCGTGCTGGACGCCTGGGCGGAGGAGTTCCAGACCACGGCCGTGGCGGTGGCGCCCGCGGTGGCGGCCGGCTTCACCGCCGAGGCCGCCGCGACGCAGATGACGGCGCCGATCGCGGGGCAGCCGGAGGTGCTCCGGCCCGTCCCGGACGCACGCGACCGCGAGCTGGAGGCCCGGGTGGTGGAGGATCTCCTGCGCTTCGCCACGCCCGAGCAGCAGCAGCAGGTCGGCATCCCCGTCGATCCGGAGAAGGTGGTCGATCCGGGCGCCGGCGTCGGCCAGTCCTGACCGGGCGGTGAACGGCAGCGCCCGCGGGGACGGCTCCCCGCGGGCGCAACCGTCGGGGGGACTTGCGTTTCCATCCTCCTCGCGCGATTCTTTTCCCCGTCCGACCCCGCTCCCCGCGGTGCCCAATCCCTTCCTGCAGCTGCTCTTCCCGTGACCAACCGATACGAATCAATGCTCCCGCGGCTCGCGGAGTCCGCGCAGCGGCATCCGCGCCTGTACCGGCTGCGCGTCACCGCGCTCGCGACGCTGGGCTACGGCCTGGTGCTGGGGGTGCTGGCCGTGCTGATCGCCCTCTTCCTCCTCGTGGTCGTGCTGGGTCTGCGGGAGGGAAGCTTCGGCGCGGTGGCGAAGCTGGGCGTTCCGCTGCTGTTCTTCATCGGCGTGCTGGTGGAGGCGATGTGGATCGAGATCGCCCCGCCGAAGGGGATCGTCCTGACCCGCGCCGAGGCGCCCGCGCTCTGGGACGAGATCGAGCGGGTGCGGCGGGAGATCGGCGCCCCGGCCCCGTACCAGGTCCTGGTCGACGGCGAGCTGAACGCCTCGGTGCAGCAGGTGCCGCGCTTCGGGTTCCTGGGGTGGTACCGCACCTACCTCACCATCGGGCTGCCGCTGGCGGCGTCGCTCACGGCGGAGGAGTTCCGCGCCGTGCTGGCCCACGAGTACGGGCACGTCTCACGCAAGCACGGCGGGCTGGCGGTGTGGATCTACCGCGTGCGCGCCACCTACGAGGCGGTGCTCCAGGCGCTGGAGGAGCGCCGGCACTGGTCGCGGGGGGTGCTGCTGCGGTTCCTGCGCTGGTACGCGCCCTTCCTGGACGCGTACACGGCCGTGCTGCGGCGCGCGCACGAGTTCGAGGCCGACCGCGCGGCCGCCCAGGTGGCCGGGACGGAGGCCGCGGCCTCCACCCTCTGCCGGGTGCGGGTCTCCGGTCGCTACCTGGAGTCCGTGTTCTGGCCCTCCGTCTCCGCCCTCGTCCCCGAGCGGGAGTACGCGCCCGCCGACGTGTTCCGCCGGCTGCTGCGCGAGGGGCCCGAGGCCGCGCAGCACGCGGACGCGGCGCTCTGGCTGACGGAGGAGGCGGGGCGGCGGACGGAGCCGTGGGACTCGCACCCGTCGCTGGCGGAGCGGCTGGCGGCGCTCGGCGCCGCGCCCGCCCTCCCCGGCGCGCCGGCGCGCCCCTCCGCGGCCGAGGGGCTCTTCGGCCCGCGGCTGGAAGGGCTCGCGGACCGGCTGGGCCGCCGCTGGGCGGACTCGGTGCAGTTCTCCTGGCGCAAGGAGCACGAGGAGCAGGCGCGGGCGGCGGAGCGCCTGGCCGCGCTGGAGGCGCACGCCGCCGGGGAGCCGCTCGCGGCGCCGCAGGCCCGCGAGCGCATCCTGCTCACGGTGCAGCTGCACGGCGAGACCGTGGCCATGCCGCTGATGCGCGACTTCCTCGACGCCGGCGAGGAGGACCCCTACGTCAGCTTCCTGCTGGGGGGCACCCTGCTGAAGCAGGGCGACGAGGCCGGGCTGCGCCACCTGGAGCGCGCCATGGAGCTGGACGTGGACGCGACCCCCACCGCCTGCGCCATCGCGGCGGACTTCCTCGACCGGGGCGGGCGCGCCGCCGAGGCCGAGGGGTATCGCCGGCGGAGCGACGCCTACGTCGAGACCATGCAGCAGGCCGCCGTCGAGCGCGACACGCTGAGCCCGAAGGACCGCCTCCTCCCGCACGGGCTGGACGAGGCGGAGGCCCGGGCGCTCGGCGCGCGGATCGCCGCCACCGTGGGCGGGATCAAGCGCATCCTGCTGGTGCGGAAGGAGGTGGCCGTCCGCGCCGACTCGGCGTGCTGGGTGCTGGCGGTCGAGCCGGTCTGGAAGCGGGGGGAGCGCGACGAGGACGCGGCGAACCGGCTCATGGACCGCCTGATGCGCTCGGTGTCGCTCCCGGGCTCGCTGATCGTGGTCGACCTCTCGGGGAACGTCCGCGCGTTCCGGACCGCCATCGAGCGCGTCCCGGGCGCGGAGCTCTACCGCCTCGACGCGCGCCCCAGGGCCGCGGCCCGCTGACCCTCCT
>DASUNK010000349.1:0-5322 GCA_036277195.1 Longimicrobiaceae bacterium
CCCCCCTCGAGCGCGAGGTAATAGCCGTCGACGCCCTCGGAGAGGGCCACCGGCGGCGAGTCGAGCCGGACGACGCGCCGCACGCCCCCGTCGTGGTCGCTCAGCAGGAAGACGCTCCCGGGAAGCCCCACGGTGTACAGGTCGTCTTCGTCGTCCAGGTCGAAGATCCCCCCCGAGAGCAGGTAGGCGAAGCCCGGCTCGCGGGAGGGAGCCGGCTTCATCCGCCAGCGCGGCAGGCGCGCGATCGGCGCCAGCGCCCCGCTGCCGGTCACCTGCAGCAGCGAGTCGTGCCGCACCACCAGGATCACCCGCCCGCATCCACGGTGAAGCGGTCCAGCTCGTCGAGCCGCTCCGTGACCAGGAAGGGCTCCAGCACCGCGTCCCAGCTCCCGGCGGGGCGGCGCAGCTCGAAGAGCAGGGACCCCTGGTGCACGAGGATTCCCCGCCCCGTTACCTCGAACGATTCGGCGGTGAAGTCCCCCGTCTCCGGCGTCAGGTAGTAGTAGACGCGGGTGCCCGGCAGCGTGACGATGCGCAGGGGCTTGTCCAGCGCGCGGATGCTCCCCACGACCAGCCAGACGACGACGGCGAATGCCGCCGCCGCCAGCCAGCACCCTATGCGGTGGTCGCGCTCGGCGGATGGCAGCATGCTACGGGTTCGGCCAGTTCCTGATGGCGTCCATGTGCTTCAACTGGCGCAATGTCGGGCCGTCGCCATCTCCCACGCGCGACGGGATGCGCTCCGTCCGCGGCGGAGTGGCGGAGCTGGGCTCCGGCTCGCTCTCGGGGATGCTCGGCTCGGGGTCCGATCCGCGCACCACCCTGGGCATGGCCATCCGGGGCGCGGGAGGCGCAGGGGTGTAGCGAAACGGCTCGACCGGCCGCGCGGCGGGCTCCGCCGCCCGGGTGAGCGCCCACGGTGCCTGCGGGATGGGCTCCTGCGCACGCTTGGGGGCCCTCGGCGCAACCAGCGTCGGCATCCGCGGCATCGGCAGGAGGGGCTCGGGCGTCAACAAGTGAGAGAAGCACTGCTCCGCGGTCCAGCGCATCGTGGGCCCGTACGGGCCCGGCATGAGCATCGGGATCCCGGGGATGCAGACCCTGCCGGAAGATCCGCCGCCGCCGCTTCCGCCCGCCCCGATCGCCACGGTCTGCGCGACGCTGAACCGGACCAGCAGCGCGTCGCTCAGCCTCTCCATGGTGCGGGCGATGCCAGAGGCGCGCTGCCACGTGGGGCGGTCGACCGTGCGGTCCCGCGCCAGTCGGTCCAGGGCGAGGTGGCGCAGCCGGCCGCCGAGGCCCACCCGGTCCGCGAGCTTGCCTCCCAACCACCTGCCGAAGTAGCTCGTCAGGTAGTGCCGCCCCACCGTCTTCCCCATCACCAGGAATCCCCGGCGGGAGAAGACCGCCTCGCGGAAGCGGCTCGAGGAGCCGGCGGAGAGCGCCGCCTGCTCCCGCCGCAGCGCGGCCATGGCGAGGTCGAACCCCGGATCGCCGCGCCGGAGCCGGCCTTCCGCGCCCAGCCGCTCCAGCAGGGCGCGGTCGCGCGAGATGAGGAGGAGGTGGTCCTCGAGGGCGGCGTTGTCGTCGTCGATCACGGCCTCGGCGGCCTTGCCGCCCACGATGAAGGCCTCGGAGACGACCAGGATCCCGGAGACCGTGCCGCCGACGCGGGCCATCTTGGCCGCGACGCCGACGCCGGTGTGCAGGAGCTTCTTGACGTCCTCCGCGGTGACGACCGCGACCGGCTGGAGGACCTGCTCGGCCGTGGGCGGCGGCTGCGCCCGGGCCGCCGCGGCCCCGCCGAGGAGGGGGAGGAGAACGGAAAGGCGGAGGACGCGGGCGGGGAGCATCTCCATGAGACCACCTCCCGGGTGGGAAGCGAGACCGGATCTCACGACAGCTAAAATGGCCTTTCCGGCCGGCGGCGGGAAGGATCTCGTAGGACCGTGCGCGTGCGCGGCTCGGCTGGCGCGGAGCGGAGCGGCCCCGTTACCTTCGTGCGATGGGCACCCTGCCGCTGCTCACCGCGCTGATCGCGGGCTTCGTCCACGCGCTGGAGGCGGACCACATGGCCGCCGTCACCGCCTTCGTCTCGCGCCGCCCCCGCCCGCTGGAGGCGGTGGGCTTCGGCGTGCGCTGGGGGCTGGGCCACTCGGCCGCCGTGCTGGCGGTGGGGCTGACGCTGATCGTGCTGGACGTGCGCGTCCCCGAGACGGTGGCGCGCGGGCTGGAGTTCGGCGTGGGGACGCTGCTGCTGGGGCTGGGGGTGTGGCTGCTCTGGAGCGTGCTGCACGAGCGCGCGCACCGGCTGGCGGGCGGCCCCGTCCACGCGCACGGGCGCGGCAGCCTGTGGGTGGGCGTGGCGCACGGGCTGGCGGGGACGGCACCGCTGCTGGTGGCGCTCCCGGTGGCCATGACCCGCTCGCCCTGGGCGGCGGGCGGCTACCTGCTCCTCTTCGGGGTGGGCACCACGCTTGCGATGGCGCTCTACGCGCTGGCGGCGGGACTCGTCTTCCACCGGGCGGGCGAGCGCGTCCCCGTGCTCGGCGGCACCCTGCGCGCCGCGACCGCGCTGGGGAGCGCCGCGCTGGGGGTGGTCTGGATGGCGGGCGCGATCGGCTGGACCTAGCAGGCCTACCTTCGAACAAGGGACGGTTGGTATGGCGGAGGGAAACGAGCCGGTGGTGACCATCCTGGTGAGGCGGAACGGGCCGTACCTGGTGGACGGGCCCTTCCGGCTGATCGACGCGGACGGCAACGAGTACCCGCTGACACCGGGGAAGAAGGTGTCCCTCTGCCGCTGCGGCGGCTCGGTCAACAAGCCGTTCTGCGACGGCACCCACTCGCGCGTGGGCTTCCAGGCCGCCGAGCAGGCCGTCCGTGCCGTGGAGGAGGGCGGTGGGTCTTAACGATAATCATTCTTGACAGGCTCCCCCGGCGCCTGTTAGCGTCCGCCCGGACCGCCCCATGGCGATCCGGGCGTTTTCGTCTCGTTCATTTTGCCCGCCCGCGCGGGCCCACGCATACCCGGAGGAGCGAGGATGGCGACGAGCACCATCGAGCAGCGCGGCTACGCCCACCCCGACGCGCTGGTGTCCACCGAGTGGGTGGCGGCGCACCTGGACGATCCGGCGGTGCGCATCGCCGAGTCCGACGAGGACGTGCTCCTCTACGACACGGGGCACGTCCCCGGCGCGGTGAAGATCGATTGGCACACCGACCTGCAGCACCCGCTCTGGCGCGACTACCTCGACGAGGAGTCGTTCGCCCGGCTGATGCGCGAGAAGGGGATCGGCCCGGACACCACCGTGGTGTTCTACGGCGACAAGAACAACTGGTGGGCCACCTACGCCCTCTGGGTGTTCCAGCTCTTCGGGCACGACCGGGTGAAGGTGATGGACGGCGGGCGGAAGAAGTGGGAGGACGAGGGGCGGCCCCTGGTGACGGACGTGCCGAGCTACCCGCCGGCCGACTACCCCGTGCCGAAGCGCGACGACGCGCGCATCCGCGCCTTCCGCGAGGACGTGCTGAAGCACGTGCAGGGGAAGGGGCAGCTGATCGACGTGCGCTCGCCCGAGGAGTTCCGCGGCGAGCGGCTGCACATGCCCGACTATCCGCAGGAGGGCGCGGTGCGGGGCGGGCACATCCCGGGCGCGCAGAACATGCCCTGGGCGCGCGCGGTGAACCCGGACACCGGCGAGTTCCGCAGCGCCGACGAGCTGCGCGAGCTGTACGAGGGGCAGTGCCGGCTGGAGCCGGGGAAGGAGACCATCGCCTACTGCCGCATCGGCGAGCGCTCGTCGCACACCTGGTTCGCGCTCACCTACCTGCTGGGCTATCCCCGGGTGCGCAACTACGACGGCTCCTGGACGGAGTGGGGCAACTCCGTCCGCCTCCCGATCGAGAAGCCGTAGCACAGGGCTGGCGGAACCTTCGACTGTCCCGCAATATTGGTCCGTCGCTGCCGTGCAGCGGCGGCCATTGCGTGCTCCCCGCCCGTGCCGACCCCGCCCCATCGCAGGACACCGGATCATGCCCCGCAGTCCATCCTCTCGCCTTTCCCTGAAGCTGCTCCTCGCGGGCCTCTCGCTGCTGGCGGCGGCCCCGCTCGGGGCGCAGCGCGAGGGCTCGGTGCACTGGCAGCCGCCGCGCCCCCGGCTGCCGGCCGGCGCCGACACCGCCGACGCGCAGGTGTACTACAGCTACGGCCTGCAGGTGGTGGAGGAGCAGCCGCGCCGGGCCGCGGCCGCCTTCTACTGGGCCACGCGCATCCGTCCCGGCTGGGCCGACGCGCTCTACGCCCGCCACGCGGCCCTCGTCGCCGGCTACGGCGACCTCTACACGCTGGGCCGGAGAGGGAGACGCCCGCCCGAGGTCCTCGCGCTCGACACCCTCTTCCTGCGGGCGCTGACGCTGGACCCATTCCTCTACCGGAAGCTCGAGCGGCAGCTGCTCATCCGCATGGTGACCTTCAGCGACGAGAGCGACGTCGCGGGTGCCTACCGCCTGGACACCTTCCTCCGCAGCGCGGCGCCCGAACTGCGCGCGATGAACGCCTACGGGAAGGGCGAGTTCGAGGAGGCGGCGCGCCACCTGGAAGAGGCCGTGCGCGGCGCCCGGAAGAAGTCGCGCCTGCGCGCCGAGCTGGCGCGCGTCCTCTACCTGAGCGGCGACCGCGCCCGCGCGCTGGAGGTGATGCGCCAGGCGGTGGCGGAGGCGCACACCGAGGACGAGGACGAGGACAATCCCATCGTCTACTACGAGTCCAAGGCGCTGCTGGAGCAGAGCATCGGCCACCTGCTGGAGCTGGGGGGCGACCTGGCGGGCGCCCGCGAGGCATACGGCCGGGCCCTGCAGGAGGACCTGGCGTACTACCCGGCGCACGCTCGCCTCGCGCGCCTCTCCCTGGCCACGGGCGACACCGCCGCCGCCCTGGCCGAGATGGACCTGGCCGTTCAGCTCGACCCCGCCAGCGGGTACCTGCGCTTCAGCTACGCGGTGATGCTGGTGCAGGCGCGGAAGTACCTGGAGGCCGGCGAGCAGCTGACGAAGGCCATCGAGCTGGAGCCGTGGTTCGCGGCGCCGTACCTCCTGCTGGGGAAGCTGTACGACGGCAGCAACAGCCCCGCCGAGGCCCTCGACTACTACCGTCGCTTCCTGGAGCGCGCCTCGCGCAGCCACAGCGACCGCGCCTGGACCACGCAGCGCATCGGCCAGCTGGAGGCCGCGCCTCCCGCCGCCGCCCCGCCCCCGGAGGACCCGCGATGAGCCGCCCCCGCCGCCGCGGCGCCGCGCTGGCGGCCGCCGCGCTGCTGGCCC
>DASUNK010000350.1:0-11005 GCA_036277195.1 Longimicrobiaceae bacterium
CTTACCACATACGATGTGGCGAGCCGCATTGGAGCACATCTCAAACTGGAACCGGAGCGGGTGTTTCTGCACGCCGGCGCAGCCGAGGGCGCCCGTACACTGGGAACGGACCCCCGACGTGAGACACTAGCGCCCGACGAGCTACCCACACCCTTTTCGCGTCTTCTCCCGCGCGAAATCGAAGATTGCCTCTGCATCTTCAAGGAGGAAATCGCTTCACTGGCGCAGCCAGCCGGGTATGCGCGGATGGCCAAGGATGAAGCCCGCGAAGCCGAAGCCCGCGAGTGGTCCGACGCGTTGCTGAGTGACGCCGCTGATGAGGCGCGGTGAGTTCGATCCCATGTTCAAGACGGATTCCATCCTACCTGATTGCAGAGGTGTTGTTGATGACCGCCGAGTTCTGGCAGCCCCCGTGGGATACTCTCTGCCGGAAGTGGAGCAGCGCGGGCTACGACACGCTGACGCCCGACGAGAAGGTTTGGTTCAACACGCGGAGCCTGATCGACTCGATCTCCAACGGTGGACTCATCAGCTACTACTACAACAGCGGCGCCGATACGCTCGACGACTGCATGCTCGCGCTCGACGAGCTCGGCGCCGCGGAGGTGCGCGCGCAGGTCGAGCGCGTAAACGCGCTCTTCGGCGCCCGCGTGCCCGAGGACCTGAACGAGCGCAACGCGATCATCGACAGTTGGGACGAGGACTCGACCGAGCCGGTACTCGCAGACGTCGACGATCGGCTCGACTCCATGATCCCAGCGCTCGAAGATGCGCTGAACCAGTTCATCTGCCGCACGGGTCTGGCAGCCTGACCCGATGGACGACCGCGCGATCATCGAAACCGAGCGCCTGCGGCTGCGCCCGTTCGAACTGGAGGAAGCGGAGCAGCTTCACGCGCTCTGGACGCGGCCGGAGGTGCGGCGGTATCTCTGGGACGATCAGGTCATCCCTCCTGAGCAGACCGCCGAGATCCTGCAGGGCAACCGGGAGCTGTTCGCGACTCACGGCTTCGGCCTCTGGTCGATACGGCAGAAGGCAGCGCCAGCACTGTGCGGGTTCGGCGGGTACTGGCACTTCCGCGATCCGCCGGAGCTCGAGCTCATCCTCGGCCTCGTGGCGGACTACTGGCACCGGGCTTCGCGACGGAGGCGGGTACCGCGCTGATCCGCTACGGATTCGAGGTGCTCGGCTTCGAGGAGGTCCGAGGCAGCACCGACGCCGCGAACCAGCAATCCGCACGGCTGATGCAGCGGATGGGTATGCAGTACGAGAAGCGCGCGGTGCTGGGCGGGCTGGACACGGTCTTCTACCACATCCAACTAGGTCGCAGCTGACGCAACGGTGGGGCTGCCGCACCAGGCTCCCCGGCATACTTCGGCCAGATTCTTCGGCCCTGCGTGCACCGGTGCAGCGGCTGCCTCGTGGTGGCCGGGCCGCAGAATGACAGGAGGCGTGCCAGAGCACAGTAGACTCGCCCTGCAGTCGGCGCAGGCCGACTTTGCGTAGTTGTTGCCCGCGGTTTCAACCGCTGGGCTGCCGTGCCTGGCGCAATTTCAACTGAACCCCGCCGGAGCCATCCGACGCGATGAAGGATCTCTTCCGCCGCTTCGCGCACCGCACCTCCGAGATCGTGGGCTCCGCGTGGGCCTTCCTCGCCGCGGCCGCCATCATCGTGGGCTGGGCCGTCACGGGGCCGATGTTCGGCTTCTCGGACACGTGGCAACTCGTGATCAACACGGGCACGACCATCGTCACCTTCCTGATGGTGTTCCTGATCCAGAACACCCAGAACCGCGACGCGAAGGCGATCCACCTCAAGCTGGACGAGCTGATCCGGGCGACGAAGGACGCGCGGGACGAGCTCGTGGACCTCGAGGACCTGTCCGACGAGGAGCTCGCGCGCCTCCACGACGAGTTCCGGCAGCTCCACGAGCATTACGGAGCCACCGCGCGGAAGGTGGCGACCGAGTACCACCGCCGGCGCGGCGGCGAGGGGGAGACGTGAGCACGCCGCTCGTCATCCGCGAAGCGACCGCCGCCGACCTTCCTGCGCTGGTGCGTCTGCACGTGACGACTTGGAACGACACCTATCCCGGCGTCCGTTCTCCACCCACCTACGAGGTCCGCGAGGGCCAGTGGCGAGCGGCGTTCGCAGCGAACGATGACAGCTGGTTCTGCTTCGTCGTCGCACGTTCCGACGGCGAGCTGGTCGGGTTCGCGAAGGGGAAGCGGTATGCGCATCCGGATCAGCCCGGCTACTCCGGCGAGCTGAACAAGATCTACCTGCTGCGCGAATACCAGCGCCTCGGACTGGGACGCCGGCTGGTTGGGCACGTCGCCCGCCGCTTTCTCGGCCAGGGGATCTCTTCGATGCTGTTGTTCGCCGACGCCGGGAATCCCGCGTGCCGCTTCTACGAAGCACTGGGGGCGGAGAAGCTGCGGGCGCCGGACGGCGAGGTCAGCGAAGGGAATTACGGCTGGAGAGACCTGAGCCGCCTCGCATCCGTCTGCCCGATCGAGTGAACTCCGGAGGGGCGATGACCAGCGAAGGATCGAAACCGCCTGAACCGGCGCTCGTGCTGCCGGCCGGCGCGCTCCCGGCCGGCGACCGCTTCGCCGGGGAGCTGCGCGGTTTCGGGCCGATCGGCATCCTCGCCATGCTGGTAGTGCTGGCGGCGAACCTGGTGGTGGTGCCGCTCAGCGCGCTGCTGGTGCTGGCGTGGGCGAAGCGCTCCCGCACGCCCTGGCGCGACATCGGCTACGTGCGGCCGCGGAGCTGGATCGGCGGACTGGCGGTGGGCATCGTCTTCGGCGCCGCGCTCAAGCTGCTGATGAAGGCGGTGGTGATGCCGCTGCTCGGCGCCGATCCCATCAACCAGGCGTACCACTACCTGGCGGGGAACACCGCCGCCCTCCCGGGGATGCTCTTCGCGGTGATCGTCGGCGCGGGGTGGGGAGAGGAGACCGTGTTCCGCGGTTTCCTCTTCGAGCGCCTCGGCAGGCTGCTCGGCCCCGGCGCGGGCGCCCGGGCGGCGATCGTGCTGCTCACCTCCGCCTGGTTCGGGCTGGCCCACTACCCCGTGCAGGGGCTCGCCGGCGCCGAGCAGGCTGCCATCGTGGGGCTGGTGTTCGGCACCATCTTCGCCGTCACCGGCGGGCTCTGGATGCTGATGTGCGCCCACGCCGCCTTCGACATCACGGCGCTCGCCATCATCTACTGGGACCTCGAGACCTACGTCGCCCACCTCGTCTTCCAATGAGCAACCGCCCGGGCCGTGCGCCCCCGGGCGGTCCCGTCCATCAGCGGAAGCAGATCACTGCCGCTCCCAGAACGGGGGCGGCTCGACGCCCAGGGCGCGCAGGAAGACGTAGCCCTGGCCGCGGTGGTGGATCTCGTTGTCGATGACGTAGAGCAGGAGGTCGTGGACGATCCCCTCGTACTGGCCGAACGCGGTCATGGTCTCGCGGAAGCGCTCCGCCGGGATCTGCGCCCAGAGGGTGTCGATCGCTGCCGTGCTCTCGTCCCAGCGGCGGAGGATCTCCTCCTTGGGGCGCGGCTCGCGGTCGAAGGTGAGGGCCCAGTCGCCGGTGGCGACGCCCCGCGCCATGGGCTCGGCCATGCTGAGCAGCTCCAGCGCCATCTCGCCGAAGGAGCGCATGGAGCCCACCGTGTAGGTGAAGAGCTGGTCCTCGGGGAAGGCTTCGATCACGCGCCGGGTCAGCCGGCGGTGGCCCTGCCAGTGCGCCAGCAGGGCTTCGGGGGTGAGGGCGGCGGCGGTCTGGGCGGCTTCAGTGGACACGGTTGACCTCGTTACGGGTTGAGGAGTCGAAGGGTTCGATCTGCCCTTCGTCGCGGCCGAAACTACAGGTCCCTCCCACCCTCCGCAAAGGCTGGGCTGGCGGTGCTATGCCAAACGAGGTATACTACAGCGTAACGGATACGAATGCCCGAGAAGGAGGGAGGAAGATGGGTGACGAGCCCACTGCCACGCGGGGCAGCGACAACGTATTCGCAGACCTCGCGGAAGAAGCGATGAACCTGAAGGTACGGGCCGACCTGATGCTGGATCTGACCCGGTTCATCCGGGAGCGTGGATGGACTCAGGAGCAGGCGGCGGAGTATTTCGGAGAGACGCAGCCGCGCATCAGCAACCTCATGAACGGCGAGATCAGCCGGTTCAGCGTGGACAAGCTGATCAACCTGCTGGCGCGGGCGGGAATGGAGGTCCGCGTCGAGGTGGCGCCGAAGCAGGCGGCCTGACGCGCCGCGCGGACAGGCGCGCCATCCCATGCCTGCGCTCAGCGGCCCTGCCCCTGCGCGGCGATCCAGCGCTCGATCTTGGCGCGCAGCATCGGCAAGGTCAGCGAGCCGTCCTCCAGCACCCGGTCGTGGAAGGCGCGCAGGTCGAAGCGCGGCCCCAGCGCCTGCCGCGCCTGCTCGCGCAGCCGCATGATCTCCAGCCTCCCCAGCATGTAGCGCCGGCGCCGTCGCGGCGCAGCACGGGCGCCTTGTGCGTGCCGGGGTCGGGGATACAGAATGCGGGTCAGCGAAAGGAGAGAACCGGATGCTCTACATGGTGATCGAGACCTTCCGGCCCGGGCAGGCGCCCGCCGTCTACCGCCGCGCCCGCGAGCAGGGGCGCATGATGCCGCCCGGGCTGGCCTACGTCGCCAGCTGGGTGGACCTCGGCTTCCACCGCTGCTTCCAGGTGATGGAGAGCGACGATCCCGCCCTGCTGGACCAGTGGATCGCCGCCTGGGAAGACCTCGTCGACTTCGAAGTGGTCCCCGTCAGGACCTCCGCGCAGGCGGCCGAGGCGATGGCTGCCCGGACCCAGACCGAATCCGCCCGATGACCAGACGTGCCACCCTCCTCGCCGCCGCGCTGCTGCTGGGTGCGTGCGGCAACCCGCGCAACGACGCCATCTCGGAGCTGGAGCGGCTGCACGAGGCCATGCAGCGCCACGCCGCCACGCACGGCCGCTACCCGCAGACGCTCGACGCGAGTCTCCCCGCCTCTCCCGCCAACCTGCCGCACGCGCCGCGGAAGGAGGCGGTGAGCCTGCACCTGGGAGGCGTAACCCGCGACGGCTACCTCGCCACGGCCCGCCGCAGCCCCTGGACCTGCTGGCTGCGGGTGAGCGGCGGCCAGGCCGCGCCGCCCGACTGCGTCCCCACAAGCAACGCGGACACGCCCGCCGGGGCGCCACAGCGGCCGAAGGCGCTGGACGACGCGCTGCAATCGCCCGACACGCCGCGGGCTCCCTGACCCCACATCCGCCCGAGAAACGCCACACGTACTCCCGTTGTCCCGCGCAGCCCAACAATCACCCCAAAGCACAAGGAGCCGGATCATGCGCGAGCTTACCGAGAGCGCACTCGACGCGAGGTACCGCAACCACTTCGGCGTGGTCGCCGGCTACCTGCCGAAGCGCCGCGAGGCCGTGGACGCGTGGCAGCAGAAGCTGAAGGCCGACATCGCGGCGGCGCGGGCGAAGGGCCCGCGGGAAGTCAGCCCCAGCGTGGAGGCGCTCGCCCGGCTGATCACCGTGGACGGCATCGTCCGCATGTACGTGGACGAGATGATCCGGCAGGTGCCCCCGCCGCACGACACCATCCACAGCATCGAGGAGCTGCTGGAGGCGCTGAACCACATCGTCGCCACCGCGCCGGAGTACAATCCCGATCCCAACCAGCAGAACTTCTTCCCGATGTCGTCGCTCTTCACCTACATGATGATGACGCCGGCCGGCGAGGCGGCCTTCCGCAACGAGCGCTTCAACGGCGCCCTCCGCGACATCCTCAAGGAATGGTGCGCCTTCCTCGACAGCCGCGAGAGCCTGTACGTGCTCAACCAGGGCGAGTACGGCTGGCTGTCGCCTTCCGCGTACGAGTACAACAAGCTGTGCGAGTTCGTCATCCCCGACCCGTCGGCGCCGCACTGGGGCTGGGAGTCGTTCAACGCCTACTTCCACCGCCAGATCAAGGCGGAGTGCCGCCCGGTGGACGATCCGCACGATCCCAAGGTGATCGTCTCCGCCAACGACGGCACCGTCTACAAGATCGCGCGCGGCGTGCAGGCGCTCGACCGCTTCTGGCTGAAGGGACAGCCGTACTCGCTGGTCAACGTGCTGAACCACGACGACGCGCAGGTGGACCGCTTCGTGGGCGGCGACGTGTTCCAGTCGTTCCTGAGCGGCGCGAACTACCACCGCTGGCGCGCGCCGATCGACGGGGTGGTGCGCCAGGCGCGGGTGGTGGACGGGCTGATGTTCAGCGACGCAGAGTCGGCCGGCGACGACCCCACCGCGGGCACCTACTCGCAGGGATACGAAGCGTCGGTGAACACCCGCGCGCTGGTGTACATCGACAGCGGGGACCCGGTGCTCGGCTGGGTGTGCGTCATCCCGATCGGGATCACGGAGATCTCGTCGGTCACCATCACGGTGAAGGACGGCGCGCGGGTGAAGAAGGGCGACGAGCTGGGATACTTCAGCTACGGCGGCTCCAGCATGGCGCTGGTGTTCCAGCCGGGCGCCATCGACCACTTCACCGTGGACCCGCCCCCGCCCGGCGGCAACCCCGACGATGGCCCGCCGATCCTGGTGAACGCACGCATCGCCATCGCGCGCTGAGCCCTGCGATGCCCGCCAACGAGTACCACTTCGTCACCCGCTGGCGCGTGGAGGCCGCGCCGGACGAGGTGTTCGCCCTCCTCGACGACCCGGCCGACCTGGTGCGCTGGTGGCCGTCGGTGTACCTCGACGTGTGCGTGGCGGAGCCGGGCGACGAGAACGGCGTGGGCGCCCTGGTGGAGCTGTACACCAAGGGATGGCTGCCCTACACCCTGCGCTGGCGCTTCCGCGTGCGCGAGAAGCGCCCGCCGGTGCACCTGGCCATCGAGGCGCTGGGGGATTTCGTGGGCCGCGGCGTGTGGACCCTGTCGCCGGCGGGGACGGGGACGGAGGTGGTCTACGACTGGCGGATCCGCGCGGAGAAGCCGCTGCTGCGCGCCCTCTCCTTCGCGCTGAAGCCGCTCTTCGCGGCCAACCACCACTGGGCGATGGACCGGGGCGAGGAGAGCCTGCGCCTGGAGCTGGCCCGCCGCCACGCTCCCACCGCGGAGGCGCGCGCCCGGGTGCCGGCGCCACCCGCCCCCACCCCGTCCTCGCCGCTGCGCTGGCTCCGCGCGGTGGTCTCCGGCTGAGATGGAGCCCGCCCCTCCCGGCCTCGACGTCAACGGCGACCCGCCCGACCTGCGGGGCCTGCGCTGCGACGCCCTCCTCTGCGACGAGTACCGCTTCCAGGGGAAGCTCGAGAACGCCGCCAACGTGGTCTACCTGTACTTCGGGGGCAGCTGGCACCGGCTGTACTTCGACTGGGGGATCGTCTTCTGGCGCCCGTACCACGGCCCGCCCGAAGCCGTGGAGCCCACCGAGGACGGCGCCGCCTTCCCGCTGGTGGACCTCGCCGCCCGCTTCGGGTTGGCGGGCGTGCGCCTCCGCGGCTACCGGATGGAGCCGCTGCCATTGGGCGCGCGGGTCACGTTCGAGTTCGAGAACGGGGTCGCCCTGGCCTTCCGCAACGAGGACGACCGCACCACCTACGATGTCCACCGGTGACGGCAACTACGCGCGGATCTACGCCGTGGTGCGGCGCATCCCCGCCGGGTGCGTGGCCACCTACGGGCAGGTGGCGGCGCTGGCCGGGCTCCCCGGGCACGCCCGGCAGGTGGGCTACGCGCTGCACGCGCTCCCCGAGCACACCGCCCTCCCCTGGCACCGCGTGGTGAACGCGCAGGGCCGGCTCAGCACCGCGAAGGCGTTCCCCGGCGGCGGGCTGGTGCAGCGCTTCCGGCTGGAGGCCGAGGGGGTGGAGTTCGACCCGGCCGGCCGCATCCCCCTCGGCCGCTTCGGCTGGCGGCGGACGAAAAAATTCTTGTAACGTCCGCCCGGGGAAGATAGACTGCTCTCGGCGCGACGCGCCGCCGCTCGCTGCCGCCCCCACCCGGCGCACCCCGATACCCATCCGGAGGCCCACAATGAGCCGACCCGCTCCGAACCCCGCTCCCCCGGCCCTCCGCCGCCCGCGCCGCGCCCTCCGCGCGCTGCTGGCCGGCGCGGCGCTGCTGGCGGCGCAGGGATGCTACCACTACCAGACCGTCGTCGTGGACCCGCAGCCGGCCACGCCGTACACCACGCGCAGGGTGAGCTCGCTCTTCTGGGGGCTGGTGCAGCCGAACATCCCCGCCAGCAACTGCCTGGACAACGTGCTGGACGAGGTGAAGGTCTCCACCAACTTCGGCTACCTCCTCCTCTCCGTGGCCACGCTGGGCATCTGGGTGCCCGTGGACGTGCAGTGGCGGTGCTCGGCGCTGCCGGGCCCGGGCGGGCCGCTCCAGCTCCCGCCGCCGCCGCCGCCGCCGGCCCCGTCGGGGAGGTGAGCCATGCCCGCGCGCATCACGACCAGGGACAACATCGTCTTCGTCAACAAGCACCTCACGGTGCAGCAGCCCACGGCGCGGCTGTTCGAGGTGTGGAACAACCCGGTGGGGGCGGACCACTTCGCCACGCTGCGCGACACGGCGGCGTCGCTGCAGGGGATCGCCGCCCAGGCGCGCCAGGCCGGGGTGCGGGCCCGCGGCCTGGGCGGGGCGTGGTCCATCTCCGACGTGGCGGCCACGGAAGGGTGGCTGATCAACACCAACGCCATGCGCTGGACCTTCGACATGACGGCGGCCACCTGCGCGCCGGGATACCCGGACCCCGCCCGCCTCCTCTTCGCCCAGGGCGGGACGCAGATCGCCGTCTGCAACCAGTACCTGGCGGCCCGCGGGCGCTCGCTGCGGGCCTCGGGCGCCAGCAACGGGCAGACCATCGCGGGCGCCATCGCCACCGGCACCCACGGCTCGGGCATCGCGACGGGCGCCATCCACGACGCGGTGGTGGGGCTCCACCTGCTCACGGGCACCGCCTCGCTCTGGGTGGAGCGGCAGAGCCAGCCGGTGGTCTCGGACGCCTTCATCGCGGCGCTGGGCGCCACCCCGCTGCGCAACGACGCCGCCTTCGAGGCCATCCTGGTGGGGCTGGGCGCCTTCGGGCTGGTGAACGCGGTGCTGATCGAGACCGACCCCATCTACCTGCTGGAGGCGCAGCGCTGGCGGCGGCCGCTGGACGCCACGCTCCGCAACGCGCTGAACACGCTCGACTTCACCGGGGTGGGGCTGCCCTACCCGAACGAGCGGCCCTGGCACTTCGAGATGGTGGCGAACCCGCACGACCTGCAGAACGGCGTGTGGATCACCACCCTGTACCGTCGCCCGTACCGGCCGGACTACCCCCGCATGCCGCCCCCCGGCAACGGCTACGCGCCGGGCGAGGACGCGCTGTCGGCCATCGGCGGGGTGACCAACTGGCTGCCGCAGACCATCCGGCCGCTGATGACGCAGCTGATGAACAGCCTGTACCAGCCGTACCCGCCGCGCTGGGGGACGCTGGGCGAGCAGTTCCGGGCCACCACCACGCGCGGTGCGTCCACCGGGATGGCGTTCGGCCTCCCGATCGCCCGGGCCAGCCAGGCGATGGACGTGGCGCTCGCGGTGCAGCGCCAGTCGGGCCCGTACCCGTCGGTGGTGGCGTTCCGCTACCTCCCCGTCTCGCGGGGGACGATGGCGTTCACCCGCTTCGCGCCCATGACCGCCATCATGGACCTGGACGGGGTGAACTCGGCGCTCACCCGCACCTACTACGACCGGGTCTGCCAGGCCATGGCGGCGGCCGGCATCCCCTTCACGCTGCACTGGGGGAAGCACAACACCTTCCTGAACGCCCAGCGCGTGCGGACGATGTACGGCGGGGCCCTGGACAGCTTCCTCGCGGTGCGCCGGCAGCTCCTCCCGGACCCGGGGATGCAGCGCGTGTTCTCGAGCCCGTTCCTGGACCGCTGCGGGCTCTCGGCGTAGCCACGGATTGACCCAGGGCGCCCGCCCCCGTCAGAAGCCGGCGGGGGCGGGCGTTCTCTCTGCCATGGAGGCACGCGTGCCCCTTCCCGACGACCTGAGGCGCCGGCTCTCGGCCGCGCAGCAGGAGGCGCTCCGCGTGGGCGACAGCCCCCAGCGCGCGGACCAGCTCGCCGCCACGGTGGCCGAGCTGGCCCGGGCCGTGGCCGCCGCCGACGCGTCCGACGAGCTGCGCAACCGCCTGCGCGCCGCCCTGGCCGACGCGGAGCGCGTCCTCCGCCGCGACGACGACGGGCGCGAGGCCGCGCGGCACCTGCAGACCGCGCTCCGCCTGGCCGAGGACCGGCCGCGCCCGCCGTCGCCGTTCTGAGGGGCCGCACGCACGCACCTTGCAGCGGGATTCTTCCGCCCGCTCCACGCTCCTTCGCCCGCGATCCAGGGGTGACGACCATGCCTGGCAGGAACCGGCTCCCGCTCGCGCTCCTCGCAGGCGTTCTCCTGGCGGCGTGCGACGGCGGCGGCGGCGGCACCGGGCTCGGCGACCCCGCCCGCTACACGGTGGTCCCGCTCGGCACCCTGGCCGGGGCGACCGGGCAGCCGGAGCCCTTCTTCCCCGACGCCGTCAACAACGCCGGCCAGGTGGCCGGCACCACCCCGTCCAGCGCCATCGGCCTCTGGAGCGGGGGCGCCGCCGTGCGGGTGGCCCGAACCGGCGCGGCGCAGGACCTGAACGAGGCGGGCACGCTGGTGGGGCGCGACGCGCTCTCCGGCGCCTTCGTGGCCACGAGCGCCGCGCTCCAGGTCCTCTCCGGCACCGGCGTCCGCAGCTGGGCCACCGGCATCAACGACGCGGGCCGGGTGGTGGGCTACGGCACGCAGACCAGCGGCGTGCGCGCCTTCCTCTGGAGCGGCGGCACCCTCACCCTGCTGGAGCACGCCTCCTTCCCCAACAGCTTCGCCGCGGCCATCAACGAGACGGGCCAGGTGGCCGGGGCCGGGCTCCGCCAGCTCTGCACCTCCGTCCCCGAGGGCGCGCTCTGCGCCGAC
>DASUNK010000351.1:0-8610 GCA_036277195.1 Longimicrobiaceae bacterium
CGGGAGCGCTGCACGCCGGCGGCGATTCGGCCGGGGCGCTGGGCGGGGTAGCCTCGCACGCGGAGCTGGCGCGGCAGTGCGGCGCCTGCCACGCGCCGCCGCTGGGGGGCGGGACGATGGCGGCGCGCTGCCTGGCCTGCCACACCGCGGTGCGCGCCGAGCTGGCCGACACCACCGCGCTGCACGGCGTCCTCCCCGACGCGGAGCGCTGCCTCTTCTGCCACACCGAGCACCAAGGTCCGCAGGCCCTGCTCACCGACTTCTCGGGGGAAGGGTTCGACCACGCGCGGCTGGGCTTCTCGCTGGCGGCGCACCGCGCCACCGCGGACGGGCGCCCCTTCGCCTGCGCCGACTGCCACGGCGGCGGCACCTTCCGCTTCCGGGCGGAGCGCTGCGAAAGCTGCCACCGCGACTACCAAGCGGCCTTCGTCGCGGAGCACGTGCGCGAGTGGGGGAACGCCTGCCAGGACTGCCACGAGGGGACGGACCGCTTCTCCGCCTTCCGCCACGACACCACCGCCTTCCGGCTCACCGGCCGCCACCTGCGGGCGGAGTGCGGGGCGTGCCACGGGACGGTGCGCGCCTTCGCCGCGTTCGCGCGCGCGCCGTCCACCTGCTACGGCTGCCACCGCGACGACGACGAGCACCGCGGCCGGCTCGGCACGCAGTGCGGGGAGTGCCACAACACCGTCGACTGGGAGGACGCGGAGGAGCGGGAGGACCGCGACGACGACGAGCGGGACGGCGACCGCGGGCGCGGGCGGGGCCGGGGCGGACGGGGGTGAAAACGGGGACGGAAAAGAGGGTAGACGGAACGCGGTGGCTTTTAGCGAACCCGGCATCCTTGCGAATGCCGATCCCCTGGAACGCTGCCGGCACACCGCGCCCGCCTACCCTCCGTGCCCCCCCTCTCGGAGGCCCGCCCTACGCCGTCGCCTTCGCTTCCAGCCCTTCCAGGTCCGCCCGCACCTTCTCCAGCTCCGGGGCGAAGCCCAGCTCCCGGTAGATATCGCTCGCCGTCTCGAGGTAGGCCCGGGCCTCGGCCGGGCGTCCGCACCCCGCGTGCAGCAGGCCGTAGCCGTGCAGGATGCTGGCTTCCGTCTTCCGGGGGAGCCCCCGCTCGTGGCAGACGCTGAGCGCCTGCTCGTAGAAGACGAACCCCTCCTCGTCGCACCGCGCCCGGGCGATGCTCCCCAGCAGCACGTACACGTCCACCAGGTCCGGCACGAAGCGGTTGAGGATGGCCAGCTCCTCGGCGCGCCGCGCCTCCTCCGCGGCCTCGAAGAGCCGCCCCTGCCGCACCAGCGCGTCGCCCAGGTTCACGCGCATGGTCAGCTCCCACATCGGCGGCTGCCCCCGCCCCAGCGCCTCGCGCAGCGCCGCCTCCGCCCCCTCCACGTCGCCCGCCTCCAGCAGGAGCAGCGCCCGGTTGTTGTACCAGAAGGGGAGGGCCTCGTCGTCGCCCATGGCCACGATGCGCTCGCGCGCCCGCTCCAGCATCGCGTCCGCCTCGGCCAGCTCCCCGCGGTGCACGGCGAACACCGACAGGTTCGCCAGGAACCGCCACTCCAGCGACACGTCTTCCAGCGCCAGCGCCAGCCGCAATCCCCGCTCGGACCAGGAACGTGCCTCGTCGCGCTGCCCGCGGTCGTCGCAGAGGTTCCCCAGCCCCAGGCAGGCCTCCGCCTGCGCGGCGGGGTCGAGCTGGTCCACCGCCAGGTCGTACGCCTGCTGGTACCAGCTCCACGCCTCGTCCAGCTTGAAGGCGCTCCGCGCCGTCCGCCCCAGCCGCCGCAGCGCCGCCAGCTGCGGCCCCTTCTCGCGCAGGTCGCGCGAGATGTCCAGCGCCATCCCGTAGAGCTTCTCGGCCTTGTCCAGCCGGCCGTCGCCCTCCTCGATCCCCCCCGCGCGGATCAGCGTCCGCGCCGCCCCGGTCAGGTCTCCCCGGTGCTGCTGCTGGATGGCCTCCAGCACCAGCGAGAACAGCTCCTTCAGCCGCTGCTGCGTCTTCTCCACGATGCGGGGGATGAGCTCGCCCACCTCCTCCGCGCTCACCACCCGCTTCCCCAGCGTCGCGTACTGGCCTGAGCCCGCCCAGAGCTTCTCCCGGTCCAGCTGCGAGGCGCCGATGACGGCGTCGCTCAGGGGGAGGAACTCCTCGCTGTCGGGAACGAGCGCGAGCGCTCTCTCGACCAGCACCTGCGGGGGCGTGTGCCTGGCCACGTAATTCCGTCTCGGTCCTGCGGTAAGGTTCGGCCGGCCGGCCGACGCTAGTTGCTGGAGGTCAGGATGTACTTGCCTCCGTAGGTCGAAAAGCGGGGCGTGCTTCCCGTGAGCTTCGTCCCGTTGGCGGTCACGCTGCCGCCCAGCTCCGTCCAGCCGCCGTTCTCCCAGCGCGCCACCCCGATCGGGTTGCCGTTCAGCACCACGCCGGTGAGCGGGAAGGTGAGCGTCACCGGGGTGTTGAACTGGATGCCGTGCGGCCCGAACTCGGCGATCAGCCGCTTGCCCAGCACGTTGTCGGTGGGCAGGTCGATGGTGACGGTGGCGTCGTACGGGAGGGCCCCGGCGGGGATGTCGACGCGGAAGCCGTCGAGCTCCACGAAGCCGCCCTCCGAAGCGTCGATGAACTTCTCCGCGTGGCGGGTGCCCGAGAGGTCCGGCAGCCCGGCGAACTGGAGCACGCCGTTCAGGTCGATCAGCCCTCCCAGCACCTGCGCGGGCGCCGCCGCCGGAGCCCGGGGCTCCGTGGGCTGCTCTCCACAAGCAGCGAGCGCCGCCACGACCAGGACGGCGGCCAGCGTACGACGGATCTTCACGTCGGTCTCCTTGGGGTATGGCAATGGGATTCTCCGGGACCCGAGCCCCTAACAAGCAGGCACCGTGCCGCCGCGCCGGGTTCGCCAAGCCGTTGTGGGGCAAGGGTTTCCCACCCGACGCGCCCAGCGGGGCGGCGGAGCCTGCACCAAAATGCAGCAGAATTCACACTATTGGGGAAGCTGCTTCCGCGTCGAGGCCGTACTCGCGGAGCTTGCGGGTGAGGGTGTTGCGGTGCACGCCCAGCACCTCGGAGGCGCGCCCCAGGTGGCCTTTCACCAGGCGCAGCACCTCCTGGATGTGGAGGCGCTCCACGCCGGCGAGGGAGAGGTCCGGGGCGTAGCCGGCCAGGGGGGCGGCGTCGGCGCGCTCCGGGGGGCGGGGGTGGAGCTGGTCGAGCGGGAGGTGCTCGGGGAGGAGGACGGCGCCGTGCGAGAGCAGGACGGCGCGCTCGGTGACGTTCTTCAGCTCGCGGATGTTGCCGGGCCAGTCGTGGCCGCGCAGCCGCTCGAAGACGGAGCGGGCGATGCCGCGCATCTCGCGCCCGTAGTGGGCGGCGTGGCGGGCCACGAAGTGGCGGATGAGCAGGTCCAGGTCGCCGCCGCGCTCCACCAGCCGGGGGAGGTGGAGGGTCACCACCGCCAGGCGGAAGTAGAGGTCCTCGCGGAAGACGCCCTCGGCGATGGCGGCGCCCAGGTTCTTGTTGGTGGCCGCCACCACGCGCACGTCCACGGAGATGCGCTCCTCGCCGCCCACGCGCTCGATCTCGCGCTCCTGCAGGGCGCGCAGGATCTTCGACTGGAGCGCCAGCGACATGTCGCCGATCTCGTCGAGCAGGAGGGTGCCGCCGTTCGCCCGCTCGAAGCGGCCGATCTTGCGGGTGATGGCCCCGGTGAACGCCCCCTTCTCGTGCCCGAAGAGCTCGGACTCCAGCAGGTTCTCGGGGATGGCGGCGCAGTTGATGGCCACGAACGGCCCCCGGCCGCGGGGGCTGTTGCGGTGGATGGCGCGCGCCACCAGCTCCTTCCCGGTGCCGCTCTCGCCCAGGATGAGGACGGTGGCGCTGCTCCCGGCCACGCGCCCCACCATGCGGAACACCTCCAGCATGGCGGGGCTGGCGCCGATGGCGGCCTCGTCGTCGGCCGCGTCGCCCAGGTCCGCGGGGGTGAGGGGGACCACCTCCTCGGCGGCGAACACCTCGCGCAGCGCGCCGGCCAGCTCCGCGGCGGTCGGCGGCGAGGCGAAGAGCCCCAGCACCCCCAGCCGCGAGGCCTCCACCATCATCTGCATGGTGGGGCGCGACGCCACCAGCACCAGGCACCCCGGCTCCAGGCCGGACTCCACCAGCCGCCGCACCAGGTCCAGGTCCGCGGCGGGGAAGTCGAGCGAGAAGACGACGGCGGCCCACCCGCCGCGGCGGATCCCCTCCAGCCCCTCCTGCAGCGAGTGGGCGGCGTGCAGCTCGGCGGTCCCGCCCACGGCCTCGCGGGCCGCGGGGAGGGCGGCGGGAGCCGGCTCGACCACCAGGACCGAGGGAGGAGCCACGGCAGGAGTGCGAAGTGCGAAGTGCGAAGTGCGAAAGTGGTGGGCTGCAATCTGGGGCGTTGTGCAAAACTGTGCAACGGGATTGGACGGTTTTGCTCTCGCACTTTCGCACTCCCGCACTTTCGCACTTTGAAAGGGGTGGGCCGGAGAGCGGTGCACACCGCCCCCCGGCCCGGGTCCCTTTCCCATGGTGCCTGTTGCGGAGACGGCGGCCAGGCACCCCGCCGCCGGAGCGTTCTACCTCACCGCCTGAGCTTGCGCGCCGCCAGCACCGCCGCGTACGCGTCCGTGTAGCCCGCGCCCACCTCCCACTGCCCGTACCCGGTGAGCGGCCGCGCCGTCTGCGTCAGGATGGAGAGCGCCTGGTCCGGCGTCAGCCGCCCGCCCGACGCCTCCTCCATCAGCGCCACCAGCCCGGCCACCGCCGGCGACGCCATCGAGGTGCCCGAGGCGCAGGTGTAGTTCTGCAGGTTCTGCACGCCGATGTTGCAGGTCAGCACGTCGAACGGGGCGTCCAGCGCGTTCAGCGACGTGCCCGTCAGCGAGCGCGTGGAGACGATGTTCACCCCCGGCGCGGTGATGTCCGGGTGGTAGAGCGGGTCGCCCGGGATGCCGCGCGAGGAGAAGCCCGCCAGCGCCGGCGCGCGCCCGCCCTCGTCCTGGCACTCCGCCGCCGAGTTGGTGGGGTCCAGCACGTACAGCTTGCACCCGGCGGCCACGCTGATCACCCACGGCGCCGCGCTGCGCGGGTTGAGGGTGTTCTCCCCCGGCCCCGAGTTCCCCGCCGCGAAGACCACGGTGATCCCCGCGTCGTGCAGCTCGCGCATGGCCTCGTTGACCGGGTCGAGCGGGTCGAACTCGCCCTCGCCTCCCCACGAGTTGTTCACCACCTGGATGTTGTAGCGGGCGGCGTTCTCCAGCAGCCAGTCCACCGCCTGCAGCACCGACACGTTCACCACCACCAGGCTCTCGCCCACGCTCAGCCCCACCAGGTGCGCGCCCGGCGCCACGCCGCGGTATGCGTTGAAGGTGCTGGCCCCGCTCCCGGCCACGATGCCGGCCACGTGCGTGCCGTGCCCGCTGGTCAGGTCGGTGTTGGCCAGGTTCTCCACGTACAGGTCGCCCGCCACCCGCGGCAGCGAGGGGTCGCCCGTGTCGAAGAGGTCCGCGAAGCGCGAGGTGAACTTGACGTTCTGCACCACCTTCCCCGGGAACGGGACGTCCGGGTTCTGGCCGTTGATGCCGCTGTCCATGATCGCCACGCCCACGCCCTTCCCCGTCACCCCCGCGGCCCACGCCAGGTTCGCCCGCATCGAGGTCGTGGCCTCGCGCAGCAGCAGGCGGTCCTGCCCGTTGTCGTACACGCCCTGCACCCCCGGCAGCGCGGCGATGGCGTTCACCTGTCCCGGGGTGGCCAGCGCCAGCACGATGGAGAGGTGGCGGAAGGTGGCCACGCGGGCGCCGAGCCCCACGATCTGCTGCGTGAGGGCCGGCGTGCTGGTGGCGGCCTCGTCGTAGTTCACGATCACCAGCACCTGGTCCGTGGCGGAGAGCGACGCCAGCGACGCCGCCAGCGCGGGCTCCACGAGGCCGCCCGCCGCCACGCTCGCCCGCGGCGCCGACGGCGCCACCGGCGCGGCGGTGGGCTCGGTCAGGTCCTGGCAGGCAGCCAGCGCCAGCGCGCATGCAGCGAGGGGGAGAAGCCGCTTCATTGTGATCCGTCCTCGGTCTCGTGGTGGTGGGATGCGGCGGACGTACTCCCTCCGCTGCGGGTTGCCCGAGGGCATGGCAAGCCCGGGTCCACTCACGCGACGATCACGAAACAGCCAGGATTAGGAAGGAGAAAGGCAGGAATTAAGGGGATATTCGACTGCATGGCGAATCTTACGAGACATAACGAGGCTGGAAGGTGCCGCTTCGGTCCAGGCGCGTCTTCACTATTATTGTGCAGGCGCAAGGCCTGCCTTCACCGATTCGGTGCCATCGGGGATCCGGGTACTGACCCCGTGGGGGGCACGGGAAATGCGCCTGTCCAGATCCTCGCGCTGCACCCCTTTGAACGCAGTCCCCGCGGACTCCCGATGGCGACCCGGCTCCCATCCCAGCGATCCACGCGGCGTGGGCAGGCCCCGGACGGAGAGGACGTGCTCGTCCACCTCGACCAGGCGGCCACCGCCTACCGGGCCGAGCACGAGCAGCTCGAGCGCACGCGCGCCGAGCTGGCGGCGGCCCACGCCTCGCTCGCCACCGAGCGCGCGGAGCTGGACCGGGTGCGCGAGGAGTCGCGCCGCCAGTGCGAGCGCGCCGAGCAGCTGCGCGAGATCCTCAAGGACGTCCACCGCTCCCTCTTCAGCGGCAACCTCTACGAGCTCATCCTCAAGGCGTGCCTGACGCTCACCGGCGCCACGCGCGGCATGTACCTCACCTGCCCCGGGCGCGGCCTGCCGCTGCGGGTGCGCGCCGCCGTGGGCGTGGACGGCTATCCCCGGCCCGCGCCCTCGCCGTACGTGGAGGCGCTCTGCCGCCGGGTGCTGGACGAGGGGGAGACGCTGGTGCACAACACCGGCGACCGCGCGCTGCGGGGCCTCCCCGCGCCCGAGACGTCGGCCGAGGAGTTCCGCAACTTCGTGGTCACCACCGTGGTGCTGCTGAAGAACCTGGACGGGGTGATCCTGGTGGCCGACAAGCCGACCGGGGAGTTCGAGGCGGACGACGTGGAGGCGCTGCTGAGCGTGGGCGACCAGGCCGCCGTGGCCGTGGAGAACCGCCACTTGGAGCGCGAGCTCCAGAGCGCCTACGTCTCCACGGTGAGCATGCTGGCCGACGCGGTGGAGGCCAAGGACCCGTACACGCACGGGCACTGCGAGATGGCCTCGCGCTTCGCCCGGCTCATCGCCCGGCGGATGGAGCTGCCGGAGTACGACCGGGCGGTGGTGTGCTACGCCGCCCTCCTGCACGACGTGGGGAAGATCGGCGTCAGCGACGGCGTGCTGCACAAGCCCGGGCCGCTGCTGCCGGAAGAGGTGGAGCTGATGCGCGCGCACGTGCGCGTGGGGCACGACCTGCTCTCCAACGTCCCCGCGCTCCGCGCCGTGGCCGACGTGGTGCTCCACCACCACGAGCGCTACGACGGCAGCGGCTACCCGGACGGGATGCGGGGCGAGGAGATCCCCGTCCCCGCCCGCATCGTGGCGGTGGTGGACGCGTACTGCGCCATGATCACCCGGCGCAGCTACAAGGAGGCGTTCAGCGACGCGGAGGCGCGCGAGGAGCTGCAGCGCTGCGCCGGCACGCAGTTCGACCCGGACGTGGTGTCCATCTTCCTGGCGGTGCTCGACTCGCCCGAGGCCACGGACCGCGACGACGACTTCTTCGCCGACTGCGGCGCGCTCCCGGACTTCGCGCACGTGCGCCAGCTGCGCGACCCGGCCGACGCCGCCGCGCGCTAGGCCGCGCCCGGCACCGTCGGAGCAGGGGCCGCCACCTCGCGGGCGCGGCGGGTCTTGGCCTGGTAGAGGCTGAGGTCGGCGGCGCGGATGAGCTCCTCGGGCGAAGCGCAGTCGCTCCAGTACTCCGCCACTCCCTCGCTGAAGTCCACGCACCCCGCCATCCGCTCGCGCACCCGGCGCGCCAGCGCGCGCGCCCCCGGGGCGCGGCCGCCGGGGAGCACCACCAGGAACTCGTCGCCGCCGTAGCGCACGGCCACGTCCGAGCCGCGCGCCTCCTGCAGCAGGCTGCTGGCGAAGAGGCGCAGCACGTGGTCGCCCGTCTGGTGGCCGAGGCCGTCGTTGATCGCCTTGAAGCCGTCCAGGTCCAGGATCATCACCGAGAGCGGCTCGCCACGCTGGGCGGCGGCCCAGGCGTGGCGCAGCACCACCTCCAGGTGCCGGCGGTTGGCCAGCCCGGTCAGCGGGTCGGTGAGCGAGAGGGCGCGCACGCTCTCCATCAGCCGCAGCCGGCGGAGCGACATCTCGCCCTGCAGCACGATGGCGCGCAGCATGTCCCAGTCGTCCGCCTCGAAGATGCGGTCGTCGCGCCGCTCGGTGAGCACCAGCACCCCCTCGGTGCCGACGGGGACGTGCGCCAGCTGGCAGGTGGCGGAGTCGTGGAAGAGGGGCGCCAGCCCGGCCAGCGGCGCGGCGGGCCCGGTCACGTCGGCCACCGACACCAGCCCCGGGCGCGCGAAGCGCTCCAGCCGCGGCACCGAGGCCCCGGCCGGCTCCAGCGCCGGCCGCAGCCGGTCCCCGC
>DASUNK010000352.1:0-2602 GCA_036277195.1 Longimicrobiaceae bacterium
CCGGGCGATGCGGTCGGCGCGTGCGTCCAGCTCGGCGTACGACACCGGCCCCGGGTCACCGTCCAGCGCGGGGGCGCCGGGGCGCTCCGCGGCGCGCGCCGCGAAGGTGCGGTGCACGGGCTCGCCGGCGGGCGGGAGCGCGGCGCCGCGCGTCCACGGGCCCAGCACCAGGGCGCGCTCCTCCGCGTCCATCGGGTCCAGCGCCGAGAGGCGGCGGCCGGGGTCCTCCACCCCCCGCTCCAGCAGGCGCAGGGCGTGGTGGGCGATGCGCTCGGCGGCGGGGCGGTCCAGCAGGTCCGACGCCCACTGCAGGTGCACCCACAGCTCGTCGGCGTCCTGGGTGACGGAGGCCGCCAGGTCGAACTTGGCCAGCTGGAAGTCCACCGGCTCCCCCCGCCCCACGGCCTCGCCCAGGCGCAGCCCCCCGTATCCCCCGCCCTGGAAGTCGGCCAGCCCCTGGTAGGTCACCATGGCCTGGAACACCGGGTTGCGCCCCGGGTCGGCCGAGAGCTTCAGCTCCGCCACCACCTGCTCGAAGGGGAGCACCTGGTGCTCGAAGGCGTCGAGCAGGGTGTCGCGCTCGCGGCGCACCAGGGCGCGGAACTCGGGGTCGCCGCCCAGCTCCGTGCGCAGCGCCAGGGTGTTGGTGACGAAGCCCACCACGCCCGCCAGCTCGCGCCGCTCGCGCCCGGCGGCGGCGGTGCCCAGCACCACGTCGCCCTGGCCCGCGTGGCGGGCGAGCGCGAGGCGGAACGCCGCCAGCACCACCGCGAAGGGGGTGGCGTCCTCGGCCGCCGCCACGGCGCGCACCCGTTCGGCCACCGCGGGCGGCACGCGGCGCTCCAGCACCTCGCCGCGCCCACTCGGCTCGGCGGGCCGCGGGCGGTACTCGGGGAGCTCCAGCGCGGGCGGCGCCCCCTCCAGCACCCGGCGCCAGAAGGCCAGGTGGCGCTCCACCGTGGGGCGGTCGAGGTGCTCGCGCTGCCAGGCGGCGAAGTCGGCGTACTGCAGCGGCAGCGGCTCCAGCGGGTCCGGCCGGCCGTGCAGGAGGGCGTCGTACAGCGCCTCCAGCTCGCGCGTCAGCACCCCCAGGCTCCAGGCGTCGCCGATGGCGTGGTGCAGCGTCAGGAGGAGGAGGTGCTCCTCGGGGGCCAGCCGCAGCAGCCGCGCGCGCCAGAGCGGACCGCGCTCCAGGTCGAAGCCCGTGTGGGCGTCCTCGTCCACCCGCCGCCGCGCCTCGGCCTCGCGCTCGTCCGGGGAGAGGTGGGAGAGGTCGTCCACCGGGAGCGGGACGGGCGCGAAGGGGTGGATCACCTGCACCGGCTCGCCGTCCAGCTCCGCGAAGGTGGTGCGGAGCGACTCGTGCCGCTCGCGCAGCGCGTCGAGGGTGCGCTCCAGCGCCTCCGCGCTCAGGGGGCCGTGGAAGCGGACGGGGACGGGGATGTTGTACGCCGCGGTGCCGGGGCTCAGCCGGTCCAGGAACCAGAGCCGGAGCTGGGGGAAGGAGAGCGGGAAGGGCCGGCCGTCGCGCGGGCGCGGGCCCAGCGCCTGCGCCTTGCGCGCCTGCGCCTCCCGCAGCCGCTGCTCCAGCAGCCTGCGCTTCTCCGGCGGCAGCTCCGCCAGCTTCGTCATCACGTCCGACATGGAGTTCCTGTATGGTGAACGGGCTGCGCCCGAGTCCCCGCCAACCCCGCCCTCGCCTCCTCCTCCGTCACCCCCAGCTCGTCCAGCAGCGCGCCCAGCGAGCGGCCGCGGATGCGGTCCACGCGGGCGGCCAGGTCGGCCAGCCGCGGAAAGTCGAACACCTCGCGCAGGGGGAGGGTCACGCCCAGGCGCGCCTGCACCGCGGCCACCATCCGCATCGCCAGCAGCGAGTGCCCGCCCAGCGCGAAGAAGCTGTCGCCCGCGCCCACGCTCGTCCCCAGCAGCTCGCTCCACACCTCCACCAGCCCCGCCTGGGTGGCGGTCCGGGGCCGCGCGCCCTCCGGGGCCGCGGCGGGCGGGGGAAGGGCACGGCGGTCCACCTTGCCGCTGGGGGTCAGTGGGAGCGCGTCCAGCGCCACGTACGCCGAGGGCACCATGTAGTCCGGCAGCCGCTCGCGGAGGTGTGCGCGCAGCTCCGCCGCGTCGGGCGCCGGCTTCCCGGCCGCGGGGACCACGTAGGCCACCAGCCGCGGGTCGCCGGCGTCGCCGCGCACCACGGCCACCGCCTCGCTCACCCCCGGGTGGCCCATCAGCGCGCCCTCCACCTCCGCCGGCTCGATGCGGAAGCCGCGCAGCTTCACCTGCGTGTCCAGCCGCCCCAGGTACTCCAGCTCGCCGTCCGGCAGCCAGCGCGCGCGGTCGCCCGTGCGGTACATCCGCGCGCCCGGCGCCGCCGAGAAGGGGTCGGGGACGAACTTCTCGGCGGTGAGCGCCGGGCGGTTGGCGTAGCCGCGCGCCACCCCGGCGCCCGCCAGGTACAGCTCGCCGGGAAGCCCCGGCGGCACCGGGCGCAGCCACGGGTCCAGCACGTACGTCCGCGCCCCCGCCACCGGGCGCCCGATCGGCGGGCGCGGGTCGCCCCGCCGCACCGTGGTCCAGGTGGCGTAGACGGTGGCCT
>DASUNK010000353.1:0-4239 GCA_036277195.1 Longimicrobiaceae bacterium
GTGGCCGCGGTGGCCCGCCGCTTCGCGCTGGGCGCGGGTCTGCGAGGGCGTGGACGAGCGGAACTGGGCCGGCGTCGAGCGGGGGGTGTTCTCCTCCTCGTCGCCCTCCTGCCACGGGCTCAGGTACGACTCGAACACGAGCCCGATCTCCTTGGCGCGGCCGGCGTCGAGGTTCGCGGCGGGAGCCGGAGTGGAGGAGGAAGCGGGCGTCGTCGCTGCCGTTTGCGCCGCCGCGGTTTGCGCCGCCTCCGCGTCGCGCGCCTCGTCCGTGGAACTGCACCCCCAGAGCAGCACGAGACCCGGAATGCAAATGCGCCGCAGATGCATGGAACGCCTCCGTCGGTGGGCTGGTTCAGGGAAGAGACTTCAGGATGTCGCCGTGCGGTGCCGATATGAAACACGTTTGTTTTCGCGATGTCAACGATTTTGGATGAGTGCGCAGCCTATCGTCCACTCTGTTCGTTTCTCTCCATGAGAGATATCTTCAGTCCGGAGACTTGCGGTTATGTCAAATCAGACATAAGATCCCATGGGCTCGGACGACAAACCGCTGGTCTGGCTGCACGGAGCCGTGAAGAGCCCGCCCTTCAGCCTTCTGGCGAGGATCCAGGCGGGCGAGCTGCTTCGGCGGATCCAGAAAGGTGAGTCGCTGTCGTTTCCGGATTCCCGCCCGATGCCCGGAATCGACACTGATGCCTTGCTGATCGTGGAGGTATTCCGGAAGACGACGCAGCAGACGCCGCAGCACGTGATCGACGTCTGCAAACAGCGCCTCAAGCGGTACGACGAATCAGCGAGGGAGCCGGACGATGGATGATGCGAAGCGCCAACGGTTGGAAGCGGCCGGGTGGAGGTTCGGCTCGGTCAAGGATTTTCTCGGCCTGTCGGAGGACGAGGCGGCCTACATCGAGGTGAAGCTGTCACTCACCACTGCCCTGCGCGAGTGTCGGGTCCGGGAGGGGCTCACCCAGGTCGAGCTCGCCCGCAGGCTGGGATCCAGCCAGTCGCGCGTGGCGAAGATGGAGGCGAGCGACCCCACCGTCTCGCTGGACCTGCTGATCCGTGCCCTCCTGGCCGCGGGAGCGTCGCGCGCCGAGATCGGCGCCGCCATCGCGTCGGACGAGGATCGCCCAGCCGCCTGACGGGGTTCGACTCCGTCAAACCTGAGCCCGCCGGCGCGTGCTGCGCCGGCGGGCTCGGTGCATTCATCCTCGTGGGAGCGTCCTCAGTCGCCGCCGCCCGCGCTCCAGGGCGGGACCACGCCGTTGCTGCGCGCATAGGCGATGGACTGCCCCAGGTGCTCGTGCATGTGGGTCACCAGCAGGTTGAGCGCCGCGCGCCGGCTGGCGTCCTGCCCGAACACCTTCACCATCCCGTCCAGCTGGTCGTCCGGCACCGCGGCGATGGCGTGCCGGATGTGCATGAACGAGTGGCGGAGCGCCTCCTTCACCCGCCCCTCGTCCGTCTCCCGCTCCAGCGTCTGCATGCGCCCGAACGCCTCCTGCAGGTTGGCGGCGGGCATCGACTCCGGCGGGGCCACGCCCACCATCATGGGGAGCATGAGGTTGGCGCCGGCCACGTGCGCGAACACCTCGCCCACCGAGCGCACCCCCTCGGCCGGGCGCCAGGCGTACTTCCCGGTCATGGCGTCGGCGAGGCTCAGGTACTTCTGCTCGAGCTGCTGCACGTCGCGGATGAGCTCCGCGCGGATGCCCGAGGTGGGCACGGGTGCGTCGTGGTGGGCGTGCTGCTGCTGCGCTGCCGCCGGCACCGCGAGCGCCAGGGCGGCCGCGGCGAGCGCCGGCGCGGCCAGGCGGAACACGCTGCGCTGCATCTGCATGCTGCTTCTCCGCGTGAGGATTGTGAGGTTGGTGGAGATGGGAGACACCATGCACCGGGAGCCCGTCCGCGGCAAGGGCGCGTCCGAATTCAGGCGGAGACGGGACGCATCATCACGTGGTCTTCCTGCACGTCCGCGCCCAGAACGAAGGTGGTGGTGCCCACGATGGCGAAGCCATGCTTCTCGTAGAAGCGGATGGCGCGGGGATTCTGCTTCCACACCGCCAGCCAGATCACGTCGTGCCCGGCGGACATGGCGTGCGCCAGGCAGGCGCGCATCTGCTCCCCGGCTAGCCCCTGTCCATGCCACTGCGGGTCCACGTAGAAGCGGGCGATCTGCAGCGGCGCCCGCGCGGCCACGGACGGCGGCGCCGGGCCGGCGTACAGCTGGACGTAGGCGGCCAGGCGGCCGTCCGCCTCGCCGAGGAGGTAGAGCGTGGCGGGGTCGGCGAGCTCCGCCGCCTGCCGTTCGGGGGAGAAGTTCTCCGCCATGTACGCCCGCATGTCCTCGGGCGTGTTCTGCTGCGCGTACGTGTCCTCGAACAGGCGCGAGGCGAAGGCGGACAGCGCGGCCGCGTCGCCGGCTTCCGCCCGGCGGAAGCGCACCGGCTCGGTGCCAACGGTATCAGCGGGAGGTTGGGAGAGGGACAAGCGACGAGCTCGGTCTAAGCCGGAGGGTACACGCGCACGACCTGGCCGGCTTCGACGCTGGCGACCGCCGCGCGCAGAGCGGGAACCAGCGGGAGCAGATACTCCAGCTTGAGACGCTTCGGAAAGACTACGACCAATCCATGCTCCGGCTGGCGAGCGTTTGCTGGAATTCGAGATTGCGGTCTGCGGTCACGAACACGTCGAACCCTGCGGTTTCGGCGCGTTGCAGCAGCTCGCCGTTGCGGACTCCTTTCCAGCCTTCGGCAGCCACGGTGGAGGTCTCGTGGCCCGGCAGTTCCCGGACGAGCTGGCGAGGCACGTTCTCGTCCAGGAGCACGCGCCTGCGTTCTGGACCGAAATCGTTCACGCTGCGGCGGGAAGCTGGGCGAGCAGCGCCTGCGCGGCCTGCTCCAGGAACGCGATCACCTGCTCGCGCGTGACGGTCGGAAAGCTGTCGAGGAAGTCGTCGATCGTGTCCCCTTCCTCCAGATGATCGAGCAGCGCCTGGACCGGTACCCGGGTCCCGACGAAGACCGGCGTGCCGCTCATGATCTCAGGATGGCTGTGCACAACGGATTGCTCGGACATGACGACCAGCCGGCTAGGGGTAGAGCAGTGCTGGCATGAAGCTAATGCGGCAGCGGAGGCTCTCCAAGCGGAGTGAGATCGGAATGCGCGAATGGACGCTGGCGCAGGCGCGCCTCGCGGACCACGACGGCGCAGACGTGCTCGGGGTCCGCGCACGTGTTGGTGAGGTTCAGCGAGAGGTGCGTGAACCCGAGCACGGTGTTCAGCCCGGTGACGCGCTGCAGGAGCGGCGGCTGGCGATGCACGTACTTCGCGGGATCGCGCAGCTCCAGGCACACGAACACGCCGGAGTGCATCCGCTTGACGTACGCAGCCGCGATGTCGCTCCAGGCGATGCGTCCCACCCGGAGCGTGCGGTCGAACACCCCCTCGTCGTCGATGACGATGCGCGGCCGCGCGTCCAGCGCCTGCCGGGCGGAGACCACCGCGCACAGTCCGAAGAACCCCACCCCGAGCAAGCCCATGAACACGTTCTCGCCGGAGACGACGAGTACGGCTCCGATCACCACGAAGACCAGCGCGGCCACCGTCAACAAAGCCCAGCGCAGGCGCTGCGACCGGATGACGAGCGGCTCCACGCTCAGCGCAGGGTGGTGAGGATCACGCCGAGCAGCGCCATCGCCACCCACAGCCCCGCGCTGCGCGCAGCGTGCGTCTCCATCTCCCCCCACTCCTCGCGGGTGTGCTCCGGCGCGGCGAGCAGCCGCCGCTCGGCGCGGCGCAGGCGGCTGCCGTTCCAGAGGAGCAGCCCCAGCGTGGTCATCTTGATCCAGAAGAAGGGCGACGGCAGGTGCGAGCGCACCTGGGCCAGGAGGAGGAGCACGCCGCTGGCGACGACGAAGGCGAGCGCGGTGAGCACCCGGCGGTGCTTCGCCGCGAGGGCGGCGAGGAAGGCCAGCCGCTGCGCGGCGGGGCGCTTCCCCAGGCGGAGCGCCAGGCGGTCGGCGCCCAGCGCGGTGCCGCCCGCCACCGCGATGCCGGTGAGATGCGTGGCGTGCAGCCCGAACTGGAGGAGGTCGGAGGCGCGGTAGAGGTCGGCCCAGGGCTGCGCCAGGGCGGCGACGGTCTCCACGAGAGAGGTCATCCGGGGGATCCCCCACCCGGAGCGGTCATCCCGCCGCGCGCGCGTTGGTGGCCTCGCGCAGGGCGCGGAGCTTGTCC
>DASUNK010000354.1:0-2487 GCA_036277195.1 Longimicrobiaceae bacterium
CCTGCAGCTGCAAGGCCTCCGAGATCATCACCACCCGCAGCACCGGCGCGCCCTCGGGACCCACCGTCACCGGGCGGCTGACGGCCCCGAGGCCGAGCCGGCTGAAGACGAGGGTATAGCTTCCCTCCGCCAGCCCGCTGAACTCGAAGCGTCCCGCCGCGTCGGTCACCGTCCGCAGCTCCGTGCCGGAAACGGCCACCGTCGCGCCTCCCACCGGCTGGCCGCCGGTGTCGAACACCCGCCCCACGATCCGGCCGGGGCCGGCATCGCGCCCCTCCTCCACCAGCAGCACCGCCGGGCGCAGGTGCACCTCGCCGATCTGGGCGGAGCGCGGCGGGTAGAAGATGGCCAGCGGGTCCGGGAGGACGTAGCCGGTGAGCGCCAGCACCGCCTCGTCCACCACCACCAGCGCCACCTCGGCGCCCTCCACCGGGCGGCCGGCGGCGTCGCGCACCACCAGCGCCACCTCGGCGGCGGCGCCGGGCTCCAGCGCCGAGTCGGCCGGCACCGCCTCCACCGCCAGCTTGCGAGCCAGCGGGGGCACGCTCAGCTCCGCCCCGCCGCTGGCGAAGTCCGTCCCCCGGGCGGAGCGGTGCAGCACGCCCGCCGCGTCGGCCGAGCCCACCACGTCCACGCCCACGCTCACGCTGGGGATGTCGTCCTCCCCGATCGGCACGCGCACCGAGAGCGTGGGCCCGTCGGAGCGGATCGGCTCGGAGCGCACCAGGCCGCCGCGGCGCACGGTGAGAACCCCGCGCACGGGGAAGAAGGGGAGCCGCAGCAGGAGGCTGGCCGTGTCGCCCGGCTGGTACGTCTCCTGGTCCCTGACGATCTCGACGGTGGCCTGCTCGTTCTGCTCCGGGCGGCGCGGGGCCGCGCCGGACACCCACACCCCCAGCACGCTACGCGCGGGCCGCCCCTCGGCGTCGGTGGTGGAGGCGGTGACGCGGTAGCGGCCGCCCTGCGCCGTGGCGAAGGTGCACTGGCCGGGCTGGTCGCCCGAGGTGAGGGCGCAGCGCTGCGCCTCCTCCACCGGCACCTCCTCCCACCCGCCCTCGCCGCGGCGCCACTCCAGCCGCTCGGCCACCAGCTCCACGCGGCGCCCGGGGACCAGGCGCCCCGAGACGTCCACCGCCACCACGTCCACCAGCAGCGGCTGGCCGGCCTCCACCCACCCGCGCTCCGTGCGCAGCCCCACGAACACCGCGGCGGAGTGCACCAGCAGGTAGGCCGAGGCCACCCAGGTCTGGCGGTTGACGTCCTCCACCAGCGCGGTGGCCGACACCCCGTAGGTGCGCGCCGGGCGGGCGTCGAGGAAGTCGATGCGCAGGCGGTGCGCGCCGGTGGCGTCGGTGGCGCTGGCGAAGCTCGCCTCGGTGGTGGTGATCACCTGCCGCCCGCGGGGCTGCACCACCTCGCCGCCGAAGCTCCAGCGGTCCCACCCCGGCGGGGTGAAGTACCCGGGGCTGGCCGACACCGACCAGCGCACCGGGGCGCCGGGGAGGCCGCCGCCGGAGAAGTACGAGGCCTGCGCCGTGACCTCGGCGCTCCCGCCCACCAGGTGCGGGCCGGGTTCAGCGCTGGCCGCCACCTGGTACTCGGGGCGGCGGAACTCGTCCACCCGGAAGCCGACCTGCCCGTCTCCCCCGGTGATGCCGGGGAGCGTCAGCCGCACGTGGGCGTAGCCGAGCGTGACCCCCTCGGGGAGCTTCACCGTGGCGTCGAAGCCGCCCAGCGCCGTCAGCCGCGCCGAGCCGCGGGCGAGCTCGTTCCCCCGCGGGTCCACCACCACGTAGCGCACCGAGTCCGGGATGCCGGGCACCAGCCGAACCCCGCCGCTCTTGCCGCGGGCGAGCTGGCGCACCCATCCCTTGAAGCGCATCTCCTCGCCGGGGCGATAGAGGTGCCGGTCGGTGAAGGCGTACCACGCCAGCACGTCGGGCTCCGCGCGCCGGACCCAGGTGGCCCACCCGGTGGGGCCGCCCTGGTTGGGGAGGATCGCCACGTCGGCGCCCAGGCGGGCCACCAGCCAGGCCTGGCGCGCGTCCGCGCCCGAGCCGGGGAGGGGGAGGGTCGCCAGCCCGTCGCCGTCGGTGGTGGCGGCGGCGCCGGCGTGGGGGGCCAGCCGCAGCTCCACCCCGGGGAGCGGGCGCCCGTCCGCCAGCGAGGTGGCCCATCCCACCAGGTCCGCCTGGTCCGAGAACGCCGAGAGGCCGATGCGGGTGACCTGCACCCAGACGTAGGCGCCCTGCTCCCGCGCGCCCTCGGGTCCGCCCATCGCCTCCACCGCCAGCAGCACCTGGCCCACCCCCTCCTGCAGGGCGGGAGAGAGGTCGATGAAGGTCTCGGTCACCTCGCCCGGGGGGGCGCGGAAGGTCAGCACGCGCGACTGCACCTCGGTCCCCGGGAGCACCGCCGGCCGCCGGTCCGGGCGGTGGATCCCCCCCATGTACGTCGGCCAGTCCTCGGGGGTCACCCGGTGGAGGC
>DASUNK010000355.1:0-5330 GCA_036277195.1 Longimicrobiaceae bacterium
GCTCCGCCGCGGAGCGGGCGGGGTCGGCCACCGGGCGCCCGCCGGGGCGCACCAGGTTCTCCCCCGCGTTGAGCGCGGAGACCGGCGCGCCGTAGCGGCGGCCCAGGTCCTCCGCCGTCCAGCCGTACCCCTGCAGCCGCGCGTCGAAGAAGCTCCCGTCGCCCACCACCGCGCCGCGCACCTCGCGCACGCCGCGGGCGCGCAGCGAGTCCGCCAGCGCGTCCAGCGCCCCGGTGGTGCCGGGGAGGTGGGCGCCGGCCAGGGTGGGGTCGCCGGTGCCGTAGAGCACCAGGTCGCCCTCCAGCACGCCGTCGCGCACCTCGCCGGCGGCGATGAGGTAGGTGGACCAGCGGAACTCCTCGCCCAGGTAGCGGAGCGCCGCCGCCGTGCTGAAGAGCTTGAGGTTGGAGGCCGGCGCCAGCGGCGCGTCCGCGTCGAGCGAGAAGAGGGTGTCGCCGCGGTCCAGCGACACCACCAGCACGCCGTAGCGCGCCCCGGCCGCCCGCAGCGGGGCGGTGAGCGCGTCCAGGTCGCGCGCGAGCGCGGCCGCCTGGGCGGGGAGCGGGGCCGGCGCCAGCCCGGAGAGGACCGCCGCCGCGAGCGCGAGGAGCGCCGGGCGGCGGAGGGCGCTCAGCGCTTGAGCAGGAGCTCGACCAGGATCCATCCCACCACGATCCCCGCCACCGCGCCCGCCAGCACGACGCCAGCCATGCGTATCCTTGCCCGGAGCCGGGGTCGAGCCACGTCGCGTCTGCCTGGTTGGGGGAGCGGGAGCGGGCGGGCGAGTGCCGGGCCCGGGCGCCGCCGGGCTTTGCGAATGGCGTGCCGCGCCGCCTATCTTGCGCGCTACGTTGGCACCCGGAGCGCTCGCGGCGCAAGGTTGGGAGATGATCGTCGGCATCGGCATCGACCTGGTGCGCGTCGAGCGCGTGTGGGGGCTGCTGCGGCGCCGCGGTCCGCGGGCGCTCACCCGTCTTTTCACCCCCGAGGAGGCGGCCAGGTGCCACGCCGGCCGCCACCCGCCCGAATCGTTCGCGGCGCGCTTCGCGACCAAGGAGGCGTTTTTCAAGGCGCTCGGCACCGGCGCGGGGCGCGGCGGAGCGCGGCGTGCGGGCCGTCCACCTCTCCCTCACCCACACCGGCGACGCCGCTGCCGCGTTCGTGGTGCTGGAGGGATGAGGGGCCGGCGTTGACATCTCCCCGGGGCCGTGGTCAGTTACCCGCCGTCCCGCGAGCCCTCCTTCCCCTCCGACCCCGGGCCGGTGAGCGCAGCCCTCCTGTACGCGCTGGTGGCGGCGGCGGCCAACCTGGCCGGCGGCCTGCTGATCACCGCCGCCTCGCCGGCCACGCGCGCCCCGCAGCGGCTGCTCATCGCCTTCGGGGCGGGGTTCATGCTGGCCGCCGCGCTGCTCGGGATGGTGCCGCACGCGCTGGAGGAGCGCGGTGCCGCCGCCGCGACGGCCATCCTGGTGGGGTACCTGCTGGTGCACCTCACCCAGCACGTCCTCACCCCCCACTTCCACTTCGGCGAGGAGACGCACCACGACGCCATGGTGGGGCGCTGGGTGGGCGTCACCGCGCTCGCCGGGCTGCTGCTGCACACCTTCTTCGACGGCGTGGCCATCGCCAGCGCCTTCCAGGTGGGCGCCTGGCTGGGACTGCTGGTGTGGCTGGCCATCCTGCTGCACAAGGTGCCCGAGGGGGTCACCGTCGCCTCCATCATGCTGGCGAGCGGCAACTCGCGCCGCCGCGCCATCGCCGCCGTGCTCCTGCTCGGCGCCTTCACGGTGCTGGGGGTGCTCCTCACCCGCTGGGTCCGCCCGCTGGCGGCGCACGGGCTGGCGCTCAGCGCCGGCGTCACCCTCTACGTGGGCGCCTCGAACCTGGTGCCGGAGGTGCAGAAGGGGCGCGGCCTGGCGCCCGCGCTCGCCGTGTTCCTGGGCGCGGGACTCTACTGGGCCGCGTCGGCGATGCTGCAGGGGTACCTGCCCTGAGGGTCAGGCGGGATCGGGAGGGGGCGGGATGCGGAGCTCGCTGCCGGAGAAGTCGAGCCCGCCGGGGATCTCGGGGAGGAGGAGCGGCAGGTCACCCCGGCGCGCCGTGAGGTTCGCCACCAGCTCGCGCACGTACGGGTAGAGCAGCGCGGGCGCGCGCGTGGCGGCCGCGTCGAGCCACGCCTCGTCGCGCTCCGCCGCGGGGACGGAGCCGTCCAGCTCGTAGCCGGCCGCGTAGGTGACGAGGAAGCGGTACGGGAGCCCCTCGTCGCCCGAGAAAGTCAGCGCCACCACCAGCTCCAGCGCCGCGGGCCTCGACACCTCCAGCTGCGTGCCGAAGCCCAGGACCTCTCCGCGCCGTGGCGCCGGCACTTCCGCGGGCGGCTTCTCGGCGAAGCGGGCCTCCTGCAGGAACACCCGCAGCAGGCGGACGCGCTCCGTCACCCGGCGCGCCCCGGGTTCGTCATGCGGGCGCCGGCGCGGGTCACCACCAGGCGCCGCGCCACCGTCACCCGCGTGGGCTCCTCGCGCCGCGGGTGGGGCGGGGACCGCCGCGCGGGCCCCAGCTCCCCGCGCGCGTAGGCCAGCAGCACGGCGTTGATGCGCGTCTGGTAGCCGGGCCCCTGCGCCTTGAAGAACTCCAGCGCCTCCTCGTCGACGCGGATGGAGATCGGGACCTTGACCCGGCCCGCGGCGGAGACCGCGACGGCGCGGCGCAGGTCCTCCTCGGTGACCTTCGGGAACTCGCCGCTGGCCGCCTCCAGGGCGTCGATCTCCTCGTCCGAGAGGTCGTCCCAGTGGTGGCGCCGGCCGGAAGTGTTTTTCATCGCTCGTCCTCCCCGTGGATCCCCGCGTTGTACGCCAGGAGCTCGGCACGCTCGCTCCTGCGGGCCGGGCGCACCCAGATGAGCCGCCGCACGCCCGCGCGCATCGTATACACAACCGCAACGATCGTTCCCCATTCCATCCGCCCGATGGCGAGGTACCGCTGCTCGCCGTGGAGGTCGAACGGCCCGAGCCTGAGGTAGTCGATCTCCGCGTCCTCGAAGACGTTGACGAGATCGGAGAAGGAGAAGCCGTACTCGGCCTCGCACCTCGCGCTCATCGAGGGGTCCCAGTCGAACCCCGGCGGCGGCAGCATCAATCTAATCGCCTGTATATACGAACACAAGTCCCTCACTTCTGGACAGACTCGATCTAGTGTCCAGCACGGGCAAAGTCAACGGAGTGGACAGCCCTGCGCGAAGCCCCTTGCCAGCGCGGGCGCGGAGGTGGAAGATCGTGGGGCGCAGCACCGGGGAGCGCCGACACGAGGAGAGCGATGGCCCGCAAGTCCGCACGCGCCGATGCCGGACCCAGCCTGTTCACCGCGGGCGGCGCCATGCAGCCGCTGGCGGCGCGCATGCGCCCGCGGACGCTGGGAGAGCTGGTGGGACAGGAGCACGTCCTGGCGCCGGGGAAGGCGCTCCGCGCCTCGCTGGAGCGCGGCACCGTGGGCTCGATGATCCTCTGGGGCCCGCCCGGGAGCGGAAAGACCACGCTGGCGCGGATCGTGGCCGAGACCACCAGCCGCGCGTACGTCCCCTTCAGCGCCGTGAGCGAGGGGGTGCCGCGCATCCGCCAGATCGCCGCCGAGGCCGGGGAGCGGCTGGCGGCCGGCGGCCCGGGCACCATCCTCTTCATCGACGAGATCCACCGCCTCAACAAGGCGCAGCAGGACAGCCTCCTCCCGATCGTGGAGGAGGGGACGGTCACCCTGGTCGGCGCCACCACCGAGACGCCGAGCTTCGAGATCAACGGCGCCCTCCTCTCACGGTGCCGGGTCTTCACCCTGAAGCCGCTCTCCCCGGACGACATCGTGCTCCTGCTGCGCCGGGCGCTGGCCGACGCGGAGCGCGGGCTGGCGGCGCAGCGGCTGGAGGTGGACGAGGACGCGCTGCGGACGATGGCCGTGGAGGCGGACGGCGACGCGCGGCGGGCGCTCACCGTGCTCGAGGCCGCGGCGGCGCACGTGGGCGAGGGCGGGCGGGTGACGGTGGCGGTGGCGCGCGAGGCCATGCAGCTGCGCTTCGCGCGCCACGACAAGTCGGGCGAAGAGCACTTCAACCTCCTCTCCGCCTACCACAAGTCGCTCCGCGGCAGCGACCCCGACGGCGCGCTCTACTGGGCCGCGCGGATGATCGAGGGGGGCGAGGACCCGATGACGCTCTTCCGCCGCGCCATCGCCATGGCGGCGGAGGACATCGGGCTGGCGGACCCGCAGGCGCTGCAGCTGGCCGTGGCCGCACGCGACGCCTTCCACATGCTGGGCGAGCCGGAGGGGTATCTCCCGCTCGCCGAGATGACGGTGTACCTGGCGACGGCGCCCAAGTCCAACGCCTCGTACCGGGCGCTGCAGGCGGCGTTCGCCGCGGCGCGCGAGACGCCGGCGGCGCCGGTGCCGCTGCACATCCGCAACGCCCCCACCGCGCTGCACCGCGAGCTCGGCCATCACGAGGGCTACCGCTACGCCCACGACTCGGAGGACGCGTACACCCCGCAGGAGTACCTCCCCGAGGAGCTGCGCGGCACCACCTTCTACACGCCCGGGCGCTTCGGCTTCGAGCGCGAGGTGGCCAAGCGGCTGGAGTGGTGGAGCCGGCTCAAGCGCGAGGCGGCGGATGAGCCGGAGTGAGGAGAGCGGCTTCGGGGTGCTCTCCGGGCTGGAGGCGCGGCGGCTGGTCGCGGCCTTCCGCCGGCCGCGTCCCGGCGCGGTGGTGGCCGTCGCCGTCCCGGCCGCGCTGGGTGTCGCCGGCCTCTGGGCGGCCGCGGAGGCGGCCCGGCCGGACCTGGCCACGGGCGAGGGGCGCGTCCTGCTGGGTGTGCTGGTGTCCGCGCCGACCGCCTTTTTCGCCTACCCTCTCCTCTTCCGGGCGGAGGACGACGCCCTCCTGCGCCGCCTGGGCATCGGCGCGCGCGCCGTGTTCGCCGTGCGGGCGCTGCGGCTGCTGGCGGCGGCGCTCGCGGCGCTCCTCCTGCTGGAGATCCCCTTCCTGGCCACGGGTGCCGTCCCTCCGCTCGGCCCCGCCCTGGCGGCGGCGCTCGCCGGGTGGGGCGTGTCGCTCTTCACCTTCTGCGACGCGGCGCGGCGGCTGGCGGACCCTGCGGGCCGGCGCGGCGTGGGCGCCATGCTCATCGGCTGGGACTCGGAGCTGGCCGCCGCGGCCCCGCTGGTGTACGCCCCCGTCGTCCCGGTGATCGTCGGGGCGCTGGCCGGCGCGGCAGGCGCGGCGACCCCGTTGGCCGCGCCGGCTGCGGCCCTGCTGGCGGCGGGGCTGGCGATCGTGGCCGCGCGGC
>DASUNK010000356.1:0-4223 GCA_036277195.1 Longimicrobiaceae bacterium
CCTGTCGCCGGAGCTCCGGGCGAGGCTCGCGGCCGGCCACGACGCCGCGCTGCAGCCCGCGCGCGAGTGGGTGCTGCCGGTGCTCGCCGGGGCCGGCTCGCTCCGGTCCACCGCCAACGACCTGCTGACGCTCCTCGCAGCGTTCCTGGACCCGGACTCGCCCCTGGCGCCGGCCATGGCCGCCATGCTGGCCACCCGCCGCCCGGGTCCCAACCTGCAGCAGGCGCTCGGCTGGTGGGTGATCCCGATGGGGCCGGGGGACGCGGGGATCGTCACCCACGGCGGCGCCACCTTCGGCTATGCAGCCACGGTGGCATTCGACCCCGCGACGCGCGTAGGCGTGGTGGTGCTCTCCAACGGCGTGCAGGACGACGGCGGTCTCGCCTGGCACCTCCTGCGTCCGGCGTTCCCGTACGCGACCTCGGCGGCCCGGCAGGCCCGCGCCGAGCGCCGGGAGATCTCCGTGGACGCGCGGCTGCTGGACGGCTACGTGGGGCGGTACCAGCCCGCGGGCGGCGACGCCATCACCATCGAGCGCCAGGGCGACGGGCTCCTCCTCCGCTCACCGAGCGCGCCGCAGGGCGTGTGGCTGCGGGCGGAGAGCGAGCGCGTCTTCTTCATCCGCGAGGCCGATCTCCAGGCCACCTTCGAGACGGACGGGGCGGGCCGCGCCATCGCGCTGGTCATCCGCTTTGCCGGCACGGACACCCGCGCGCCCCGCGTCGGTGGGTCCTGAGTTGACCCCCCGCGCTTCCACGTTCTGTCCACGCACGGGTACAGGGAGCGGGGGACGGAATTTGGCTATCTAATTGCAGGATGACGAGATAGCGGATAGGCACCGGCATTGCGCATGCCTCTCGGCGGCTGCGCGGCGGCGCCCGCACCCGGGCGCCGGCCAGGCGCGGCGGACTGATGTACAACTGGAGGGACCCATGCGTAAGGCAGCGTTCCTGTTCGCGGCGGCGGCACTGCTCGGGGCGGCTCCGGCCGCGCACGCGCAGCGCACCGTCACCTGCGAGTCGGACTACGGGCGGCAGAACCTCTGCCGCGTGGACACCAGCGGCGGCGTGCGGCTGATCCGCCAGCTCAGCGAGTCGCCGTGCAGGCAGGGGAGCACCTGGGGGATCCGGCGGGAGGGGATCTGGGTGAGCCGCGGCTGCCGGGCCCAGTTCGCCATCGGCCGCGACGGCTGGGACGGTCGGGACGACCGCAACCGCCGCGACGGGGACTGGAACCGGGGGATGCTCAGCACCGCACGGGCGCGGGCGGCCTGCGAGCGCGCGGTGGCGGCGCGGTTGCGGACCTCCACCCGCAACATCACCACCTGGGTGGATAACCGCCGGGGTAACAACAACAACAACGTGGAGATCGGCTGGCGCGCGGGACGGCGTGATTCGGGCACCTGCCGCGTGCAGCGCGACGGCGACGTGCGGGTGCGCTTCGACCGCGACCGCCGCTGACCCCTTTTGTCACACGGAGGACACGGAGGGCACGGAGGTAAGTTCTCCGTGCCCTCCGTGTCCTCTGTGGCAGTAAGCCGCTGTTGTCAGACTAGCCAGGACTTACCGCCCTAAGTAGCACCACGACATAGAGTTGCGCTGTCGTGGCATTCCCGTCCCCTGACCAGGGTGGGATAGGAAGTGGGATAGGTTACGCCGCGGTCGAAACCGCAGCGTCCGGCCGCTCCGCCTCCCGAAGGAAGCGGCGCATGCTCCTGCGCGCCTCGGCGGCGCGGGCGCGCACCCGCTCGTTGTGCGGGTCCTGGTAGACTCGCTCGCGCGTGGTGCTGTCGGTGTGCCCCGTGAGCCGGTTCAGGACCCGCGCGTCCTGCGCGAACTCGGGCGCCAGGTCCGTCGCCTGCCTGCGGAGCCCATAGAATGAGCGGCCCTGCTGGTGCTCGATCCCGGCGATCCGCTCCACGGCCACGAACATCGAGCGGATTGCCATGTAGGACAGCGGCTGCTTCGTCGCGCGCTCCAGAGGCACGGAACCGCGCTTGAGCTTGCCCGCCGGGAACAGGTAGTAGTCCTCAACCTCCCCCCGCCGGAACGCGGCCTCCGCCTCGGCCAGGTAGCCGGTGGACAGCACCTCGTCCACCAGCGCGCGAAGCTCGGGGTGCAGGTCCACGATCTCCCCGTGCTTCCTTCCTGCCCCGTGAACGACGAAGCGGCCCAGGCCAAAGCCGCCCGTTTCGCCCAAGAGCAGGTCCGAACGCTTGGCCCGCACCGCCTGCCCCGCGCGCAACTCCGCCGCCAACTCCACCAGCAGCCACAGGCGGGGATCGCCGTGGGGAAGGGCGGCGAAGATCGCCGCCACCTCGTCCACCGTGTGCCGGGGCCGCTTGACCTCGACCCGGCGCCCCGTCGCGACCCGCCACTCCTCCCTGAGCTTCGCCTTCCAGCGCGGCTTCGGGAGCGCGGCCGTGTCCGGGATCAACTCCTCCTGGCGGAGCCACGACGCGACTGCGTAGAGGATCACGCACGTCTTCTCGGCCGCGACCGCGCCCTTGCCGTCCCGGCTCTGCTGCGCCAGCAGCCGCACCAGGTACAGCATGGTGCCGGGCGTGAGTTCAGCCCATGTGAGGCGCCGACCCAGCAGCGCGACCGCCCGCTCCGCGTACTTCTTCGCCTGCCTCGCGTGCTTAGTCGCGGCGGGGTACGCACCGCGCATCGGATCGAACGCGCGGGCCACCCCCTCCGCCAGCGTGAGCGGCTCGGCAGGCTTCTCCGGCTGCTCCCCACCAGCGCGGCCGGCGGCAAGCGCGTTGGCGAGCTCCAGCGCCTGCTTCTTCCCCAGCCTTCGGTCGCGGTGCCCCAGGCTCCGCTTCTGCTGCTTCCCCTGATTGTCAAGCCAGAGCAGGTAGAGCACGCCGCCCGGTTCCCGCTCGGCAATGCGGATCCTCGCCCCGTAGACTCCGAAGGACTCGGACCAGCACTTCTTAGCAGCCTTCGGCTGCTTAGCTTTGGGCATCATCGCCTCCGTACTTGGAGTGGATGATGTCCCGGAAGAGCCTGCCCGGAACATAGCCACTCGGGTTCGAAAGACAAGGTTCATCCTTGCGTTTTCTCCCCTTCTGTGGCAGGTCGCGACGGCGGATGAGCGGCTTCGCCTTCCGGCCGGAATTGGGAATTCTTCCCTCGCGTAGCAGGCGGCAGAGGTGGTCCACGCTGTAGCCGGACTCCTGCGAGGCGCGCTGGAGGCTCAGGAGCTCGTCGGCCGCGCGGGCGAAGGCGGCGGCGAGCTCGTCGGCGCAGAAATCGAGGATGCGGGCCTGCGAGTCGGCGCCGAGGCGGCGCTGCTGCGCCGCGAGGTCGCGCCACTGGTCGGGAAGGTCGGCCGGAGACGGCTGGTGCATGGGACAAGGTCGACGTGGAGGCTGCCGGCTCCCCCGCGTGACGTACTATGCAGGCAGGAGGAGCCTTCTTCGCCGCACTTTGGCGGTGGCTCCACGTCTGGTACCTCGACCACCGCCCGGCGGACGACGCGGAGCCGTCCTCGCGCCCCGCCTCGCACCCTACTCCGCGAACTGCGCCTCCCGGAGTGCTTCCTCGCAGAGGGCGTAGAACGGGCAGAACTGGCAGCTGCGGCGCCGCTCCGGGCCGGCGAGCGGGAACTGCTCCATCGGAAGGGGAACGTTGCGGTCCGGGTCGGCCAGCAGCGACTGCATCGCCTCTACGCTCAGGCGAACGCGCTCCGCGGCCTGCACCACGTCTAGCCGCGAGATCTCGAAGGTGGTATCGCCGCCGGTGTACAGGTTGACCACGCGCCCGAACCACTCCCCATCGCGGAAGGGAAGGCCCAGCACCGTGCGGCAGTACAGGACGTAGAGCGCGATCTGCAGGTCCGCGTCGCTGTCGTCGCCGGTCTTCCAGTCCACGATCACCACGCGCCCGTCGTCGGGGCGGTACACCAGGTCCGGGCCGGCGTAGATCGGCCATCCCTCGTGCACGAACGCCTCGGGGCCGGCCGGGACCGCGACCGCCTCCTCCCGACAGAGCTCCACGTCCTCCCACACGCTCGCCGACTCCAGCGTGCGCAGGCACACGCGCGCCTTCGCCACGGCGGCCGGGAGTCCGGACGCACCCGCGCGGCCGGAGTACCACACGTCGTGCAGCATCACCATCCGCTTGGGATCGCGCAGGAAGGCGCCGCGGTGATACGAGCCGATCACCGCCCGGTTGAGCGCCTCGGAGACGCAGGAGAGCATCACCTCGAACGAGGGG
>DASUNK010000357.1:0-4848 GCA_036277195.1 Longimicrobiaceae bacterium
TGCGCGCCTCGGCGTACCGCGAGTACTTCGTCTACGACGACCGGCGCGACGACGTCCCCGCCAACCCCGAGTTCTTCGTCTTCGACGCCACCTTCCGGCTGGAGAGCGAGCTCTGGCGGCTGGGGGCGGAGTACACCGGGAGCTACGAGCACCGCACCGGCCCCGGCGCGGCCCCCTTCGCCCTGACCTACGGCGCGCAGTGGGAGCGCGAGGCGCTGACCGACGAGACCAGCGGCGACTTCGGCGACAACACCCAGTCGCTCGACCGCCCGAGCGGCTCCGTCTTCGCCGAGGCGCGGGCCACCCTCCCCGGGCGGGTCTACCTCCTGGCCGGCGCCCGCGCCGAGCGCTACGAGGGGCTCCCCACCGAGGTGACGCCGCGGGTGAGCGCCGTCTACGAGGCGGTGCCGGGGGCGCTCTCGCTGCGCGCGGCGGCGGGGATGGCGTACAAGGCCCCGAACCTCCAGGAGCAGTACCTGGACAACCCCTTCATCGCGGGGAACCCGGACTTGGAGCCCGAGCGCAGCACCAGCTGGGAGGTGGGCGCCGACGTGCGCGCGCTGGACGACCGGGCCACCCTGGGGCTGACCTGGTTCCACCAGCGCTTCGAGGACCTGATCCGCACCGTGCAGCTGGAGGGCGACACGCGGCAGATCAACCGCAACCTGGGGAGCAGCCTGGCGCAGGGGGTGGAGTGGACGGCCCGCTGGGAGGGGTCGGACCGCTGGGCGGTGGGGACGGAGGGGGCGTGGATCGCCACCGAGGTGCGCGACAACCGCGGGCTGAGCCCGGACCAGTTCCCCGAGGGCGAGGCGCTGCCGGGGCGGCCGGAGGTGGTGGGGAGCGCCTACCTGGAGGTGGCGGCCGGGCCGCGGCTGCGGGCAATCCTGCGCGGCACGCACGTGGGCTCGCAGGTGCAGCTCAGCGAGCGCTTCAGCGGGCAGCGGGTGGAGCTGGACGCGTACACGCTGGCGGGGGTGACGGTGCACTACCTGGTGTCGCCCCGCTGGTCGGTGTACGGGCGGCTGCAGAACCTCTTCGACACGGAGTACGAGGCGGCGTTCGACCGTCCCGGCGCGCCGCTCTCCGCCGCGCTCGGCGTGCGGCTGAACTGAGGCTACAGCGCGACCGTGTAGTCGGTGGCGAGGGGCGTGGCGGCGCCCTTCGCCGCCGGCGGGCACCAGGCCTCGGCGGCCGCGCCGGGGCGCAGCACCAGCGAGGGGCCGCCCTTCCCCAGCTGCACCTCCAGCGCCAGCCCGCCTCCCGCCGGCGCGCTCCCCAGCCCCAGCGCCACCTCCGCCGCCATCCCCATCCAGTCCTGGTCGATCTTCCGCCACCCGCCCGGCTCCGCGCCTTCCTCGTCGAAGCCGTAGTGCTCCTGGAAGAACTTGCGCCCCTGGCTGTCCACGTAGCTGCGGGCGTCGTCGAACGCGATCTGGTGCTGGGCGTCGAAGGGGAAGCTGAGCGAGGCGGCGTCGGCGTCGATCTCGTCCAGCTCCGCGTCATCCTCCGACAGCGGGTCCACCCCCTCCTCCGGCGCCGCCTGGTCCGGCGGGGGCGGCGGGACGATGGCCAGGAGCGCGGCCAGGAAGCTGTCCTCCACGCTCAGCGCGAACTGCTTCTCGTACGCCTCCCCCGCCTCCTCGCCGCCCGCGGGGCCGCGCACCCAGAGGAGGACGTCCGCCGCCAGCGTCAGCGGCGGCTGCCCCGGGCGCAGGTAGCGCACCCGCTCCGGCTCCGCGCCGGTCCCGCCCTTGTCCAGGTGCAGGAGCGCCTCCGCGGCGGGCGCGTCGTCCGCCCCTCCGAGCAGCACCCGGCGCAGCGCCCGCACCCGCCGGCGCCGGCGGGTGCGCGAGCGGACGGCGTCGGGGTGCGCGGGGTCGTCGGTCCACGGCAGCCACAGCTCGCCGACCTCCACCGCCGCCAGCGCCTCCAGCAGCCGCGCCAGCCCCGCGGAGCGCCCCGCCAGCGCGACCACCGCGTCCACCCGCCCGTCGGTCTCGCGGAGCACGTCCGCCGCCAGGGCGTGCAGGGCCTCGCCGCGGCTCACCACGCCCGCGGCGCCGCCGTCCAGCAGCAGGTGCACCGGCTCGCCGGCGCCGGGCACGGTGAGCAGCACGTGCCTTCCCGCCGCGCGCGCGTAGGCGCGCAGGCGCAGGTGGGGCGCCTCGGTGGCGGAGCGGGCGGCGGCGGGCGGGCGGCGCGGCATCGGCGGGTCTCCCTCTTGTTTCGGGTGATGGGACGCGGGGCTCAGAACCCGCGGTGCAGGAGCGCGAACGGCTCGCCGTGGCTCCCTCCCAGCAGCGCCGCGCGCAGCGGCACCCCCCGGCTCTCGCGGTACTTCTGCTGCCGCCGCAGGCGGTTCTCGCTGTCGATCCCCTTGCGGATGGCGTAGCGCAGCTCGCGCCGGTCCAGGTCCAGGATGAGCGCCGCCCCCCCGCGGAAGAGGTAGGTGGCCCCGGTGCCGGTGCCGTCCCAGTCCAGCGCCGTCTCGTCGGGGACGTCGCGCGTCTGCATCAGCGTCACGATCACCTGGTTCATGAAGTCGCCGTCCGGGCCGATGCGGCGCGCCGGGCGCACCGAGCTCACCTCCACCTTCGGGCGTCCGCCCGTGCGGCGCCGCAGGCCGGCCAGCGGGCTCGCCGGGTCCACCACGATGCGGGTCACCTGGGTGAACCGCTCCGGCTCCTGCATCTCGTCGTTGATCCAGCGGTTGATCTCCTGCTGCATCCGCTGGGTGGTGAGGAAGGCCTCCTTGCGGGTGCGGAAGTACTGCGCCTTCTCCAGGTAGCCGCGCAGCACGTCGGCCAGCACCTCGAAGTCCTTGCAGCGCTCCAGCGGGCCCTGCCAGCGCAGCGCGTCTTCCGAGAGGGTGCGCACGTCGCGGGGGAAGATGCCGCGCCGCCGGAACGCCTCGATGACGGCCACCCGGTACCCCTTGTCGTCGTCGCGCACGATGTCCCAGTCCGCCGTCACCAGCGCGCGCAGGTAGTCGCCGAAGGTGATGTCCACCGGCGGGCAGTAGTCGAGGGCGCGGACGCACATGTTGAGCACGTGCTGGGCGGCCTTGGCGGCCTCGCCGGCCAGGCGGCTCACCAGGTCCGGGTGCAGCGCCCCCGCCGGGAGCACCCCCGTCCCCGCCGTGGCGATGCGCAGCAGGTCCGCCACCCGCGAGCGGTAGATGGCCAGGAAGCCGTCGAACACCGCCGCCACCAGGATGGCGCCGCGCAGGTGCGGCTCGGTGACGCGCCGGTAGTCGGCCGGGTCCGGCTCGGCGGGCTTCCACTGCTTGGTCACCGGGTCCACCTCGCCGATGGCGCTGCGCAGCGCCCCGTACTGCCCGGTGGCGGTGCCGAACTGCTGCGCCAGCTCGCCCAGCAGGCTCTGGCTCGCCAGGTCGCCCCGGGTCTTGGCGATCTGGTGGCGCAGCACCTCGGGGAAGGAGAAGTGCTGGAAGAGGGCCACGATGTCGGCGAAGGCCTCGTGGAAGGCCAGCGTGTCGGGGTGGGTGGGCTCCATGAAGCGCTGGTGCATGCCGTCGAGCAGGGCGTGCGTGGTCTCGTGGGCCACGATGTCGTGCGAGAGGCAGGTGAACACCGTCCCGCCGGGGAAGTGGCTGCCGGCGTCGCCCGGGTCCGCGGGGAAGTAGCCGAAGAGCAGCGCCTTCTTCTGCGGGCTGTAGTAGGCGTTGGCCTCGCGCAGGGCGTGCGGGTACACGCGCAGCCGCGGGACGTACTGGTCCTCCCAGCGGGTGCGCGTCCCTTCCTCGTAGAAGGGCGCCCACATGGCCCACCGCCCCAGCGCCCGCTCGAAGTTGCGGATGGTGGTCATCGCCACCGCGTACACCATCTGCTGGTGGAACTGCGGGTTCCCCTCCGAGGGCGCCAGCCCGTCCTGCGCCAGCACCTGGGGGGCGTTCAGGTCCACCGGGGCGTAGAAGCAGTTGCTCGGCGGATCGAAGTCCACCACCTCCAGGTACTCCCCCACCGGGCCGGGGGCGAGGTTCTCCTCCCAGCGCACCCGGAACACCGTCTCGTTCACCACCGCCGTCTCCAGCTGGGTGGAGAGGCTGGGGTCGAAGGCGTACCCGCGCAGGCGCCGGAAGGGTGGCCTGGAGATGGTGGGAGTCCGCATCGGAGGGCAGGGGCGGAGGGGGTGGAGACGGCCGCGCCGGGACGGCCGGGGGGCGCCGGGGGAATGTCACTTCCGGCGCCCCGCTCCGCAACTGCGCGGTGAGACGCGTATTCCGGGGACTGGCACGGACCTTGAGACCAAGCCCAACGCGCAACCGAAGTTGCAGGAGACCTACGCGACGAGGCGTCCCTCCGGGACGCCTCTTTGCTTTCAACCGGGGGGGAGGCGACGATGAGCGTGCGGCGGAGCCTGGGCGCGGTGGCGCTCGCGGTGGCGGTGGCGGCGTGCGCGGCGAACGGGACGTCGCCGGGGAGCGGGGCCGCTCCGGTGGCGTTCAGCAAGGGCGGCGTGCGGCAGGCGGTGGTCGAGGTGGAGAACTTCAACTGGCAGGACGTGACGATCTACGCCGTGCACCTCAACTCGCGCATCCGGCTGGGGATGGTCACCAGCATGTCGAAGCAGTGCTTGCGCCTCCCCGAGCGCTTCGTGGCCAGCGGCACCGACTTCCGCCTGCTGGCGGACCCGGTCGGCGGCGGCGCCCCCTTCGTGAGCGAGAACATCCGGGTGCGCGACGGCCAGGCCGTGGCCTTCAGCGTGCAGAACCTGCTGACGCTCTCCAGCGTGGCCATCTGGGACCGCTAGCGGCTTGCTCGAGCTCGACACCCTCCTCCGCGGCATCCCCGCGCGCGCCGGCGGCGAGGCGATCCTGGCCGG
>DASUNK010000358.1:0-7833 GCA_036277195.1 Longimicrobiaceae bacterium
CCGTTGAGGACCCAGCCCTTCCCGTCGGCAGTCGGCAACGCGGTGGTCTCCATCTTCGCCGGATCGGAGCCGACGCCCGGCTCGGTCAGCGCAAACGCGGAGATGGCGCCCTTGGCCAGGCGCGGCAGGTACTTCTTCTTCTGCTCGGGGGTGCCGAACATCTTCAGCGGCTGCGGCAGGCCGATGGACTGGTGCGCCGAGAGGAGGGCGGTGAGGTTGCCGTCCTTGCTGGTGACCATGCCGATGGTGCGCCCGTATCCCACCTGCGAGAGCCCGATGCCGCCGTACTCCTCGGGGATCTTGAGCCCGAACGCCCCCAGGTCGCGCAGCCCCTGCACCACCTCGGGGGGGATCTCGCCGGTGCGGTCGATGGCGTCGGAGTCGACGTTCTCCTCCAGGAAGCGGCGCAGCTTCGCCATGTAGGCGTCGGTCTTCGCCCGGTCGTCGGGGCTCTGCCGCGGGTAGGGATGGATCAGGTCCAGGCGGAAGTTGCCGAGGAACAGCTCGCGCACGAAGCTCGGCGCGGTCCACTCCGTCTCGCGCGCGGCCTCGGCGACGTCGCGGGACTCCTGCTCGCTCGGGGCGGTCCGGCCGTCTTTCTCGCTCATCACTCGGTCCTGGGTCTGGTTGCGGGTGCCTGCCGGCAGGGCGCGGGGACGCGGGCCCGCCCGCCCGAGTCTAACGATACGAGTGAGCCAGGCTCAGGCAATGGCTGGCAAAAAGGGAGCCCGCGGCGGACGGCCGCGGGCTCCCCGCCGGACGGTGCCCCGCGCGGGGCTCAGGCCGCCGCCGAGGCCGTCTCGCGGAGCGAGCGCACCAGGTCCGCCGCCAGCACCTCGGTGGCCTCGGCCTCGTCGCCCTCGGGCGGGCGCGCCTCCAGCTCCACCCCCTTGCGGCGGGCCACGGCGTCGAGCACCGCCTCGGCGGCGAGCGCCACCCGGTTCTCCTCGCGGCGCTCCGCCAGCCCGCGCGCGGCCTCGGCGGCGCGCTCGGCGCGCGACCAGTCGCTCAGGCTGGTGGCGCCGTGGGCCAGGTCCAGCAGCGCCTGGGGCGCGTGCAGCCCGCTGTCGTTCTCGTGCGCCATGCTCCACGACCGGTCCCACGCCTCGTCGAAGACGGTGCGGTCGCCGGCGCCGCCCGCCGCGCGGGCCACGTTCCCCCACCCCATCAGCTGCTCGGAGGGCTGCTTCAGGTGCGGGAGCATGGCCTGGAACACGGTGAGCGCCGGGGCGAAGCGCCCCCGCGTCATCCAGAAGAAGGCGATGTCGTGGGCCAGCGCCGGGAGGCGCGGGTGGGTGGAGCCGTACGCGCGGAAGGCGCCGCGCGCGTACTCCAGCGACTCCATGGAGCCCCCCGAGTCCACCCCGATGACGAAGAGGTCGTGCAGGGCGCGCCCCTGGATGTCGCGCATCCCGTGGCGCCGCGCCGCGCGCAGGGCGCGGATGTGGAAGCGCCGCGCCGCGGGGTAGTTGCCGCGCTGGATGTAGAGGTTGCCCAGCCCCAGGAAGGCCTCGGCGTAGCTGGCCCAGTCCTTGGCCTGGCGCCCCAGGCCGATGGTGCGCCGGAACCAGGTCTCGGCGCGGGCGTACTCGGCCTTCTTGCGGGCGATGAGCCCCACCCGGTACCCCATGGCGGCGTTGGCCGGGGTGGCCAGCGCCGCCGCGGTGGCGAAGGCGATGGCGGTTCCCAGCAGGTCGCGCTCCTCGTAGTACTGCGACACCTGCCGGCACGCCGCCAGCACGTCCTCCTCGCGGGTCCCCTCCGGGTCGCGCAGCACCCCGGCGATCACCTGCAGCGGCGCGTAGAGCGCCGCGTCCAGCCCCGCCGCCTCCAGCGCCCGCGCCTGCCGCTCGTGCGCGCCGGGCGCGAAGAGGCTGGCCCGCTCCTCCGGCGGCACCCGCGACCACAGCCCCACGTCGCGCGTGGCCTGCCAGAGCAGGAGCCCCACCGCGCCCGTCACCTCCTCCAGGATCTCCGCACCCTCCAGCGTCTCGGCCCCGTGCAGCAGCGCCGGCGGAACGTGCCAGCGCCAGCGGCGGCGGGGCTTGCGGGGAGGGCCGCCGGGAGAGGGGGTCTTCATCGCTCGGTCTCCGGATTTTGACGCAGGTGGCACGCTGCCCGGTATGCTCCGACCCCCGCCCGCAGCTCTGCGGGGCGGTGGGTAAGGGCATCGCCGCCCGGCGCGCCGGCGCCGGAGCGGGTGGCGGCGCAGGGGAGTACGCCGCGCGACCGGCCGTGCTTTCCGTTGTGTGCGTAATTATGCATGCGATTCAGCTTCCGTGCCAGACCTTTAGCAGGTTCGCCCCGCGGCGCGCCCCTTGCGCGGGCGGCGGCTGGCACCGGTGGTGCCGGGCTATGTGGTGACCAACAGTACACATGGGAGTGTTGCATGCAGGTTCTGGTGACCGGGGGCACCGGGGTGGTGGGGAAGGCGGCGGTCGACGCGCTGCTGGTGGCGGGGCACCGCGTGCGGCTCCTCTCGCGCCATGCCGATACGGACGCGCGCCAGTGGCCGGCCGGGGTGGAGGCACGCCGGGGCGACGTGGGATCGGACGACGGGGTGCACGGCGCGGCCGAGGGGTGCGAGGCGGTGCTGCACGTGGCCGGGATCGTGGCCGAGGATCCGCCGGAGGTCACCTTCCGCGAGGTGAACGTCGAGGGGACGCGGCGGCTGGCGCGCGAGGCGCGGCGGGCGGGGGTGCGGCGCTTCGTCTACGTCTCCTCGCTGGGGGCGGAGACGGGGGCGTCGGACTACCACCGCTCCAAGCAGGCGGCCGAGGCGGTGGTGCGCGCCGAGGCGCCTCCGGGGTGGCTGGTGCTGCGCCCCGGCAACGTGTACGGCCCGGGCGACGAGGTGATCTCCCTCCTGCTGAAGCTGGTGCGCACCCTCCCGGTGGTGCCGCTGGTGGGGCGGGGCGACCAGCCGTTCCAGCCGGTGTGGGCGGAGGACCTGGCGCTGGCGCTCGCCCGGGCGGTGGAGCGCGGCGAGCCGCGCGAGACGGTGCTGGAGCTGGCCGGGCCGGACGTGACCACCCCCCGCGAGGTGGTGGAGCTGCTGGAGAAGCTCACCGGGAAGCGGACGCTCCACCTCCCCGTCCCCGAGGCGCTGGCGCGGCTGGGGGCCCAGGCCGCCGGGGCGCTGGGAGTGGACGTGAAGGTGACCGGCGACCAGCTCACCATGATGCTGGAGGGGAACGTGATCCCCGCCGGCCGCCCGAACGCGCTCACCGAGGTCTTCGGGGTGACGCCGCTGACGCTCGCCGAGGGGCTGGGGCGCCTGGTGGACGAGCTCCCCGAGCGCCTCCCCGACGAGGGGACCGGGAGCCTGGAGCGGCAGCGCTTCTGGGCCGACATCGCCGGGAGCCGCCTGGACGCCGACGAGCTCTTCGCGCTGGTGCGCGAGGAGTTCTACACCCTCCCGCCGGAGGGGCTGCTGGAGGTGGGCGCCGAGCCGGGGTCGCGCCGCACGCTGGAGGAGGGCGCCACCCTCACCCTGGCGCTCCCGCTGCGGGGGAACGTGCAGGTGCGGGTGGAGGAGGTGCGCGATCGCATCATCACCTGCGTCACCCTGCGGGGGCACCCGCTCTCCGGGGCCATCCGCTTCGCGGTGGAGGAGCCGGAGCCCGGAATGGTACGCTTCGAGGTCCGCTCCTACACCCGGGCGTCGGACCTGGTGGACCTGGTCGCGATGCGCACGGTGGGGGGTGTGGCGCAGAAGGCCACCTGGCGCGCGGTGGTGGAGGCGGTGGTGGAGCGCAGCGGCGGCGAGGCGGTCGACGGGGTGCAGAGCGAGACGACCGCGCTGGACGGGAAGGACGCCGAGGAGGTGGAGGAGTGGGTGGAGGAGGTGGTGATGCGGCGCAGGCGCGCGGCGGCACCCGTCCCCGCTCAGCCGTAGAGGCGGTCGAGCGAGCCGCGCAGCTCGGCCGCCAGCGCCGCGTCGCCGCCCACGATCGCCTCCCAGGTGAGCTCGATCCCCTTGCGCTTCCCCTTCTGCACCAGCCGGAAGCCCTCGGGCGAGAGGGTGAGGGTGTAGGCGACCCCGTCCACCTCCAGCTCGCGCTTCAGCTCCTTCTCCAGCTTCGTGGCCATGTCCGGGTGGGTTCAGGGTGGATGCCGTCGCACTTCGCACTTCGCACTTCGCACTACTCCCCCAGTGGCGTCATCAGCGACGAGAAGAGGCGCCAGCGCCCCTCGCGCCGCACGTACACGTCCATGTAGCGGAAGCGCCCCTCGAAGGGCATGCCGCCGGACCAGCCGCGCAGCGTCGACACCGCGGTGATCACCCCTGCATCGCCGGAGACGCGCACCTGGTGCTCCTGGGTGACGATGCTGTCGAAGACGATCCGCCCGCCGCCGTAGCTCTCGATCACCTGCCGCTTCCCCAGCAGCTCGCCGGTGGGGCCCACGCCCAGGAAGTCGTCCGCCAGCAGCTCGCCCAGCGCGGCGGTGTCGCGCTCGAACTCGGCGCGCGCCAGCTCCGCGTTCAGCCTCCGCAGCTCGGCCCAGCTCTCGTCGGGCATCCCCTTGCCTCCGCGCCCGTCCGCGCGCAACCTGTCCGGGCTCCCGATCCCCCGGACCCGCCTCCCCTGAGCATCTTATGCGCCGACGCCTCGCTCCGACACTGGCGGCCCTGCTCGCGGCCGCGCCGCTGGCGGCCCAGGAGACGTATCCCAGCCACTTCTCGCCCCGGGTGGCCGCCGTGCCCGCGGTGCGCGACGCCCTGGCCTGGCTCGACGCCAACTTCCCCGCGCAGGTGGAGGAGTGGGTGCGCATCACCCAGATCCCCGCGCCCTCGCGGCAGGAGCAGGCGCGCGGCGCGTACGTGCGCCAGCAGATGGAGGCGGTGGGGCTGGAGGTGACGGTGGACTCCATCGGCAACGTGATCGGCCGGCGGCGGGGAAGCGGCGGCGGCCCGGCGATCGTCTTCGCGGCGCACCTGGACACGGTGCACCCGCTCGACACCGACGTGCGGGTGCGGCGCGAGGGGAACGTGCTGCGCGCGCCGGGGGTGTTCGACAACTCGGCCTCGGTGGCCAACCTGCTGGCGGTGGCGCGCGCGCTCCGCCACGCCAACGTGCAGACCCGCGGCGACCTGGTCTTCATCGGCACCGCGCAGGAGGAGCTGGGGCTGGTGGGGATGGAGTACTGGCTGCGCACCAACCCGGGCGCGGCGGACCTGGTGGTGGCGGTGGACGGCGCGCTGGGGCAGGTGAACTACGGGGCGCTGGGGATCTACTGGACGCGCTACCGCTTCACCGGCGAGGGGTCGCACACCAACACCTCGGCGGGGAAGCCGCACCCGGCGCGCGCGCTGGCCGACGCGGTGCGGTCCATCTACGAGATCCGCATCCCCGAGGGGAAGGGCGGCGCCGTCTACAACGTGGGGATGCTGGCGGGGGGGAAGATCTTCAACGCCATCCCCGAGGAGGTGAGCTTCACCCTGGACCTGCGCTCGGTGAACCCGGCCCTGCTGGACTCGCTGGACGCGGAGATCGAGCGCCGGGTGGGCGAGGCGGCGGCGGCGCACCGGGTGGCGTGGAACAAGGAGGTGGTGCAGCGGCTGCGGGCGGGGGGCACCACCTCCATGCTGCGCGACCGGCGCGCGCACCCGCTGGTGCAGACGGCGCTGGACGCACACCGCTTCGTGGGGATCGAGGCCGAGGCGGGCGCCACCGGCTCGACCGACGCCAACGTGGCGGTGGTGCGGGGGATCCCGGCCATCGCGGTGGGACGCACCCGCGGCGGCAACCAGCACACGCTCTCGGAGTTCGCGGAGGTGGACGCGGCGCTCCCCGCCACCAAGATGGTGCTCCTCCTGGCGGTGAGCATGGCCGGGCTGCGGTAGGGGGTCACCAGCGCGGGGCGCGCGCCACCAGGGCCTCGGCGGCGGGGGCGGGGAGGGGGTGCGAGAAGAGGTACCCCTGCCCGTACTCGCACCCCAGCTCGCGCAGGGCGCGCAGCTGCTCCGGCAGCTCCACCCCCTCCGCCACCACCTGCACCCCCAGGTTGCGCGCCAGCGCCAGGATCGCCTGCACCAGCTGCGCGCTCCGCCCGTCGCGGTGCATCCGGCTCACGAAGGAGCGGTCGATCTTCAGCTGGTCCAGGTGCAGGCGGTGCAGGTAGCCGAGCGACGAGTAGCCGGTGCCGAAGTCGTCCATGCACAGCCCCACCCCCAGGGCGCGCAGCTCCTCCAGCAGCGAGAGCGCCGGCTCGGCGTGCTCCAGGATCACGCTCTCGGTGATCTCCAGGCGGAAGCGCGCCGGGTCCACCCCGCACCCGGCCAGCGTCCGCCCCAGGTGGCGCGCCAGGTCCGGCTGCGAGAACTGCCGCGCCGAGAGGTTCACCGAGACGGTGAGCCCCTCTCCCCCGTCGAGCGTGTCCTGCCACCGTCCCAGCTGCCGGCACGCCTCCTCCACCACCCAGCGCCCCAGCGGCAGCACCAGCCCCGTCTCCTCGGCCACGGGGACGAACACCCCCGGGAGCACCAGTCCCCGCCCCGGGTGCTCCCACCGCGCCAGCGCCTCGAAGCCGCAGACGCGCCCGGTGGCCAGCGCCACGATCGGCTGGAAGCGGAGGGTGAACTCGCCGCGCTCCAGCGCGCGCCGCAGGTCCGTCTCCATGCGCAGCCGCTCCATGGCGGCCGCGTGCATCTGCCGGTCGAACACCTCGTAGCGGTTCTTCCCCAGCGCCTTGGCCCGGCTGAGCGCCGCGTCGGCGTTGCGCAGCAGCTCCTCGGAGCCCTCCTGCCCGGTGGTGCTCACCGCGATCCCCATGCTGGCCGAGGTGAACACCTCGTGCCGCTCCAGCGCGAAGGGCGCCGCCAGGGTGTCGAGGATGCGCTCGGCCACGTGCGTGGCCTCCACCGCCGAGGTCACGTCGTCGAGGAGCACCACGAACTCGTCGCCGCCGAAGCGCGCCACCGTGTCGCCGGCGCGCAGCACCGCCTGCAGCCGGTGGGCGATGGCCACCAGCATCTCGTCGCCCACCCCGTGGCCGAGCGAGTCGTTCACCACCTTGAAGCGGTCCAGGTCCAGGAAGAGCACGGCGAAGGCGCTCTCGCGCTCGCGCCGCACGCGCTCGATGGCGCCCTGCAGCCGGTCCACGAAGAGGGCGCGGTTGGGGAGCCCGGTGAGCGCGTCGTGCAGGGCGCCGTAGGCCAGCTGCTCCTCCACCCGCTTGCGCTCGGTGATGTCGTGGATGATCCCCTGGAACCCCGCCGGGCGCCCCTGCCGGTCGCGCCGCAGGGTGGCGGAGAGGAGGGCGTCGATCACCGTGCCGTCCTTGCAGCGCAGGCGCAGCTCGTAGTCGCGCACGAAGCCGGTGCGGAGGATCTCGTCGCGGAAGCGCTGCCGGTCGGCGTCGTGCAGGTAGAGGTCGCCCACGTTGCCGCCCACCAGCTCCTCGGGGGCGTAGCCGAAGAGGTCGAAGGCGGCCTGGTTGGCGTCGATGACCTCGCCGGAGAGGGTGCTCATGTAGATGGCGTCGCGCGACTCCTCGAAGAGGGTGCGGTAGCGCTCCTCGCTGTCGCGCAGCGCCTCCTCGGTGCGCTTGCGCTGGGTGACGTCGAAGGCGGTGCCGAGCGCGGCGGGCTCGCCGTGGTGGACCACCAGCCCGGCGGTGAGCTCCACCCAGCGCTGCTCGCCCCCCTTGCGCACGATCCTGACCTCGTAGCCGGTGGGCACCTCCTCGCCGCGCAGCCGGGCCAGCCCCCGCTCGCGCACCAGCTCGCGGTGGTCCGGGTGCACCACCGTCCACGGCTCCATCCCCAGCAGCTCCTCGCGGGCGTAGCCGGTGAGCGCCTCGGCGGCGGCGTTGACGTAGAGGAAGCGC
>DASUNK010000359.1:0-4381 GCA_036277195.1 Longimicrobiaceae bacterium
CTCGATCTCGCGGACGAGCGTCTCCAGGTCTTCGCGGGTGCGGCCGAGGGCGGCCACCTTCGCGCCCTCCTTCGCCAGGAGCTTCGCCGACGCCCGCCCGATCCCGTCGCCCGCTCCCGTGACGAGCGCCACCCTGCCTTCGAGCTGCATCTCCCCTCCCTTCACCGTGATCGTTCGATCGAACGGCGGGGGAGGCTGAGAATTTCGTACCAGGGGTGGAGTCTACGGCCGACTGGGATCGATGAGCTTGATGGGCTGAAGTGTCCCCGCCATGGAGCGGATCAGGCTGAGATGCGCGGTGAAGAGCTTCCCGGGCCGTGCATAGCTGGTCTGGTGTAGCGAGCCCGAGACGAACGAGCGGGTTGTCAGCTCGATGGCGAGAGGATCAGCGTACGGGCGGCTGGTGACCTGGCACAGGATGTAGTCGTCCCGCCCCGCGGAGGCGAGCACCACCGCCGGACGCAGCTTGGCCTGGGAAAGGTCCGAGAATGGGAAGGGGACGAGGACTACGGCTCCGGCTGCAGGTGTCGCCACGCCTCCTCCTCCTCGGGTCGGTTCCAGTCCTCGAGTGCGCCTTCGCTGAGCAGGGCCGCGAGGTTCTCGGTCTCCTCCGCGGGCTCGTTCAGGATGGTCAGCAGGGCGCGGCGTGGAGCCTGGACTTCTACCGGCTCCAGCAATCGCACCCGCCCGTCGGCTTCGACCACGGCTTCGACTGTGCGCAGCATGAGGCACTCCCCGTGAGAGATCCGCTCGCTCGCTGAAACCTCATCTCGCGCTGCGAGCGAGGCAAGTGGCACGAAATCAGGAGAGCGCGAGGGTGTGCTCCTCCAGCCGCCCCTCGGCGTGGAGCTGGCGGAGCACGCGGTCGATGATGTCCTCGCTCAGCTCGCTCACCACGATCATGTGCGGCACGCCCGGATGCACGCGCACGCGCGTGCCCTCCACCCAGTCTCCGCAGGCGGCGAGCGCCTCCGGCGTGAAGAAGAAGCACCAGCGCCTCCGTCCGCCGCCGAAGTCGATCGTCACCTCCACCGCGCCGGTCAGCGGATGGGTGATGGGATCGTCGATGGTGTACGGCAGCATGGGCGCCCTAGCGGAACCAGGGCTGGTCCGGACCGGTGAGCGCGCCGCCCGAGGGCTGCCAGGTGGCGAGCTGCTCGATGCGCTCGGCCAGCTCGAAGTCCTTGTCGGTGATGCCGCCCGAGTCGTGGGTGGTGAGCAGCACCTTGAGGCGCGGATAGCTCAGGTGCAGGTCCGGGTGGTGCCAAGCCGCCTCGCCCGCGAAGCCGATGGCGTTCGCCAGCAGCAGGGTGCGCTGCCAGCCGCCCGTCTCGAAGGTGCGGGTCAGATGGCCGTCCTCGTGCTTCCAGCGGGGGAGCCGCTCCCGCAGCCGCTCCTCGATCTCCCGCTCCGTGTAGGGGATGCTCATCTCGCGCCTCCTGGTTAACTCAACGGAAATCGCTCCAGCGGCTCGTACCGCGCGGGGCCGCCGCCCAGGTGGCTGCGGAAGAGCACCACCTCGCGCACCTCCATCCGCCCGGCGAAGGCCGGAACCGTGGAGACGACGTCGGTCGCGTCCTGCGGGGGATCGATGCGGCTGAGGGTGAGGTGCGCCGCGAACGGCCGCTGCTCGCGCGCGAAGCCCGCCTCCGCCGCGGCGTCTTCCAGCACACGCGCGAGGGCACCCAGCTCCGGCTGCCCCTGCGACACCCCCACCCACAGCACCGAGGCGCGCCAGATCTTCGGGAACGCTCCCAGTCCCCCGAACTCCAGCGGGAAGGCCGCGCCCAGCGGCGCCTGCCGCAGCAGCTCCACCAGACGCGCCTGCTGCCCGGCATCCGTGCTCCCCAGGAACTTCAGGGTGAGGTGCCAGTTGGCGGGCGGCACGGGACGCCCCGGCAGCGAGCGGCCGCCGAGCGCCTGGCGCAGGTGCGCGTCCAGCTCCTGCCGCACCGCGTCCGTCAGCGGCACGCCCACGAACAGGCGGGCGGAAGATCGCGACTGCGGCCGCATGGCTCATCCCCGAAGCAGGCACCGCATGAATCCGTGACCGGCGGCGCGGTCGTACCAGAGAGCGCAGGCAAGCCCCGCGCCTTTCCCCGATCAGGTCTCGCGAGATGGACGTCTTCATCACCGGCGGCACGGGCTACATCGGCCGGCGGCTCATCCCGGAGCTGTCGGCGCGCGGGCACGCGGTGCGGGCGCTGGCCCGGCCCGGCTCGGAGCGGAAGCTGCCGCCGGGGTGCGAGGTGGTGCCCGGCAACGCGCTGGACCGCGCGACCTTCGCCGCGCGGGTGCGCTCGGGCGACACCTTCGTGCAGCTGGTGGGCACGCCGAACCCCAACCCGCGCAAGGCGGCCCAGTTCCGCGCCGTGGACCTGGTGTCGGTGCGCGAGTCCGCCGCCGCGGCGCGCGAGGCGGGCGTCGCGCACTTCGTGTACGTGAGCGTGGCGATGCCCGCGCCGGTGATGCGCGCCTACCTCGAGGTGCGCGCGCAGGGCGAGGCACTGGTGCGCGAGGCGGGGGTGAGGGCCACCTTCATCCGCCCCTGGTACGTGCTGGGTCCGGGCCACCGCTGGCCGTACCTGCTGCTCCCGTGGTACTGGCTGCTGGAGCGCCTCCCCGGCACCCGCGAGCTGGCGCGGCGCCTGGGGCTCGTCACGCTGGACGACATGATCGCCGCACTGGTGGAGGCGGTCGAGAACCCGCCGGACGGCGTCCGCGTCGTCACCGTCCCGGAGATCCGCCGGGCGCGTAACCTCCTCGCCGCGCCGCGCCTCTAATCTCCCGAACTCTCGCGGTTTCGCACTTGCAGTCCCGGAACCCCCGCCCGCCCCCGGCGCTATAACCCGGCACCGCGCGCGCGAAGGCCCGGCCCCCAGGAGGAGTGGCAGATGCTGATCCGCAAGCCCGACGACGTCCGCTCATCGGAGATCACGGACGAGCGCCTGTACGTCAGCCGGCGCGACTTCATGGGCTCGGCCGCCGCGGCGGTGCTGGCCGCCGTGGGCGCGCCCGCCTGCGCCGACGCGCAGCAGCAGCGCGACGAGCCGACGCCCCTCGAGGACGTCACCCGCTACAACAACTTCTACGAGTTCGGCACCGGCAAGGAGGATCCCGCCCGCAACGCGCCGCGCTTCCTCCGCACCCGGCCGTGGACCATCGCGGTCGAGGGGCTCTGCCGGAAGCCGGGGAGCTACGCCTACGAGGACTTCGTCCGGCCGCACCGCGTGCAGGACCGCACCTACCGGCTGCGCTGCGTGGAGGCGTGGTCGATGGTCATCCCCTGGCAGGGCATCCCCCTGCGCGACGTGCTGCGCCGCGCCGAGCCCACGCCGGGCGCCCGCTTCGTGGAGTTCACCACCCTGCTGGACCCGGAGCAGATGCCCGGGCAGCGCCGCGACGTCCTCCCCTGGCCGTACGTGGAGGGGCTCCGGCTGGACGAGGCCATGCACCCGCTGACGCTCCTGGCCACGGGGCTGTACGGGCGGCCGCTCCCGGCCCAGAACGGCGCGCCGATCCGGCTGGTGGTGCCCTGGAAGTACGGCTTCAAGAGCATCAAGTCGATCGTGAAGATCCGCTTCACCGACCGGCAGCCGCGCACCACCTGGAACGACGCCGCGCCCAGCGAGTACGGCTTCTTCGCCAACGTGAACCCCGAGGTGGACCATCCCCGCTGGAGCCAGGCGCGCGAGCGCCGCATCGGCGAGTGGCGGCGGCGCCCCACGCTGATGTTCAACGGCTACGCCGACCAGGTGGCGGGGCTGTACCGCGGCATCGACCTGCGCCGCTACTTCTGACCTTGGCCCCCGCGAACCGCACGGAGCGCCTCCTGGCCCGCGCCCTCAAGCCCGCAGTGTGGGTGGGGGCACTCGTCCCCCTGGCGCTGCTGGTGCTGCACGGCGCCACCGGCGGCCTGGGCGCCGAGCCGATCGAGGAGGTCACCCACCGCACGGGGAAGACGGCGCTCGTCCTCCTCCTGCTCACCCTCGCGGTGACCCCGCTGCGGCGGCTGACGGGGTGGAACGCGCTGATCGGCGCGCGGCGGCTGCTGGGGCTCTTCGCCTTCTTCTACGCCTGCCTGCACTTCGCCATCTACCTCTTCGACCAGTCCTTCGCCTGGAGCTTCATCGTGGAGGACGTGGCCGAGCACCCGTACGTGACGCTGGGGTTCGCCGCGCTGGTGCTGCTCGCGCCGCTGGCGGCCACCTCCACCCGGGGGGCCATCCGCCGGCTGGGAAAGAACTGGCAGAAGCTGCACCGGCTGGTGTACATTGCGTCGGGGCTCGCGGTGGGGCACTTCCTCTGGGGGGTGAAGAAGGACCTCCGCGACCCGTTGATCTTCGCCGCCGTGCTCGCGCTGCTGCTGGCGCTGCGGCTC
>DASUNK010000360.1:0-4097 GCA_036277195.1 Longimicrobiaceae bacterium
CTTCGAGGCGGTGTTCAACGACGAGGTGCGCGTCTGCCTGCGCGGCAGCCTGGCGCGGGCGCGCGAGGAGGGGAAGACGGGCGTGCGCGTGCGGCTGCGGCTGAACGACGCGCCGGAGCTGGCGGAGCTGCCGTGGGAGTACCTCTACGACCGGGGCCAGAACCTGTTCCTCTCGCTTTCCGTGCAGACGCCGGTGGTGCGCTACCTGGAGCTGCCCGACTCCGGCCGCCCGGCCGAGGTGCAGCCGCCTGTCCGCGTCCTGGTCATGATCAGCAGTCCGCACGACTACCCGAAGCTGAAGGTGGAGCGCGAGTGGGAGCTGCTCACGCAGGCGCTGGCGGAGCTGGAGGGACGCGTCACCGTCGAGCGGCTGGAGCGGGCCACGCTGGCGGCCCTGCAGCGAAAGCTGCGCTCCGGGGTGTACCACGTCTTCCACTTTGTGGGACACGGGGGCTTCGACGCTCTGTCGGACGACGGCGTGCTGGTGCTGGAGGACGAGCAGGGGCGCGGGCGGTTGGTCTCCGCGCAGCACATCGGCACCGTCCTGCGCAACGAGTCGACGCTGCAGCTCGCGGTGCTGAACGCCTGCGAGGGAGCCCGCGGCTCGAGGCGCGACGCCTTCTCGGGGACGGCGCAGGGGCTGGTGCAGGGGGGCCTGCCGGCCGTGATCGCCATGCAGTTCCCGGTGAGCGACGACGCCGCCATCACCTTCACCCGCGAGTTCTACGAGGCCGTGGCCGATGGCTACCCCGTGGACGCGGCCCTGGCGGAAGCGCGCACGATGCTCTACGCCGAGGAGAACGAGGTGGAGTGGGGGACGCCCGTGCTCTTCATGCGCAGGGATGACGGACATCTGTTCACGCTGGGCCCGGTCGAGCCCGGGACGGGCCCGGCTGTCCGGGCGCAGCCCGCAGTTCCGCCGACCGCTGCCACACCCCGCAGGCGGCGTCGCGGCGTCACGCGGAGGTGGGGCCTCCGCCACGGCCGGCTCGCCGGCCTGGGAGCGCTCGCCGCGATCGCGCTAACGCTGGGGGCCACGTTGGCGTTCCGCGAGTTTCGCGGGCCGGATACATCGCAGCGAACCGTGAAGAAGCAGCTGCGCGAGGCGATCGACGACGCGAACAAGGCGGCCGCCACGGCGTACACCGAACGGAACCCGGCCGGTCTCGAGCGGTTCTACGAGGGGGCCGCACTCGATTCGCTCCTCAGCGGGATCCAGAGGAGCCAGGGATTCCGGCGGGACGAGGTCGCCGGCAGCGAAATCGTGGGGCCGGTCTCGCAGGCCGCGGACACCCTGGCGAGTGCCAACGTCGTCGAGCGGTGGACGATGACCGAGGTCGACGGGAACTCGAGGTGCCTGCGCTGGATTCCTCGGCACGAGCTGCGACAGACGCTCTTCTTCCACTACACGGAGCGCCGCTGGAAGATCTACCGGATCGATCAGCCCGTTCCCAGCCCCGGCTGGAAGGAGTGTCCGCCGGAATTATAGCGCTTGCCCGGCGTCGAAGGCTCTCGGGTCCTCACCCCGTGCGCGCCAGCAGCTCGGCCACCAGGGCGCGCACGTGCGGCTCGTGCAGCAGCGTGCCGTGGTTGCCGGAGATGCGCGTCACGCTCAGCCCCCCGTCCGCCCGCGCGGCCCAGTACGCCTCGGTGCGCTCCGTCACCCCCTTCCGCTCGGAGCCGGCGGTGCGCACGTAGGTGACGTGGCCGGCGTAGCGCCCCGGGCGGTAGTCGAGCAGCGCGTGCAGGTTGGCCCGGCGCACCCGCGTCAGCTCCAGCACCTCGTCGTAGCGCGAGGGCGGCAGCGGCTCGCGCAGCGACATCTGCCGGAGCGCGGCCTTGAGCTGCTCGCGCGGCGGGAGGTGGCGGATCTCGCGCGGGCGCACCAGCGCCGCCGCCCCGAAGCCCAGCACGTCGCCCAGGATGCGCACCAGCACCCGCGCGTGGTCGAGCGTGGCCTTGGTCTCCGTCTCGCTCTCGGGGACGCCGGTGTCCAGCAGCGCCAGCAGCGCCACCTCATCTCCCGCCCCCTCCAGCTGGCGCGCCATCTCGAAGGACAGCACCCCGCCGAGCGACCATCCGCCCAGGAAGTAGGGACCCCCGGGCTGCAGCGCCCGCACCGCCTCCACGAAGTAGGCGCCCATCTCCTCGATGCTGCGCAGCGGGTCGCGCCCGTCCTCCAGCCCGCGCGCCTGCAGCCCGTACACCGGCAGCTCCGGCGCCAGCAGGCGCGAGAGCGTGCGGTAGCACACCAGGTGGCCGCCGCCCGGCGGGGCCAGGAAGAGCGGCCGGCGGCTCCCCAGCGGCTGCAGCGGCACCAGGGGGAGGAGGATCTCCGGGAGCCCGCCGGCGAAGGCGCGGGCCATGGACTCCACGCTGGGGGCGCGGAAGAGGGTGGCCACGGGGAGGTCTCGCCCCAGCTCCTCGCGCAGGCGCGCCATCAGCCGCAACGCCAGGAGCGAGTGGCCGCCCAGCTCGAAGAAGTCGTCGTGGATCCCCACCTGCTCCACCCCCAGCACCTCGCGCCAGAGGGCGGCCAGCGTCTCCTCCAGCCCGGAGCGCGGGCCGATCTTCCGCACCGCCAGCCCCGCGGGGGCCGGCTCGGGGTCCGGGAGCGCGCGGCGGTCGAGCTTGCCGCTCCCCGTGCGCGGCAGCGCCCCGGTCCAGGCGAAGACGCCCGGCACCATCGCCTCCGGGAGCGAGGCCCGCAGGAAGGCGCGCAGCTCGGCCGCCTGCGGGCGCGCCGCGCCCTCGGCCGCCACCAGCCAGGCCACCAGCCCGTCTTCCCGCAGCGCCGCGGCGGCCTCGCGCACGGCGGGGTGCGCGGCCAGCGCCGCCTCCACCTCGCCCAGCTCCACGCGCACCCCCCGCACCTTGACCTGCCCGTCGCGCCGGCCGAGGAACTCCAGCGCGCCGTCCGCACGCCATCGCCCGATATCCCCCGTGCGGTACATGCGCGACCCCGGCGGGCCGAAGGGGTCGGGGACGAACGACGCGGCCGTCAGCCCCGGGCGGCCGGCGTATCCCCGCGCCACTCCCTCGCCCGCCACGCACAGCTCGCCGGCGACGCCGACGCCCACCGGCTCCAGCCGCGCGTCGAGCACGTACACGCGCCCCCCCGCCACCGGGCGCCCGATCGGAATGGACGCCGCGTCCGACTCCAGCTCGGCCCAGGTGGAGCAGGTGGTGTCCTCGGTGGGCCCGTAGATGTTGAGGATGCGCTCGGCGCCGCCCGCGCGGAGGGCGGCGGCCAGGGCGGGCGTCACCACCTCGCCGCCGATCACCACGTTCTGCGTGCCGGCGGGCAGGCCGCCGCGGCGCAGCAGCTCCGCCGCCACGGTGGGCACCAGTCCGGCGGCGCGCACGGGGCGGGGGATGGGCGCCAGCGCGTTCTCCACCAGCACCAGCGTGCCCCCGCCGCAGAGCGTGCCGAAGATCTCGACGATCGAGAGGTCGAAGGAGATGGAGGACGAGCCCAGCACCGCGGACCGCTCCTCGTCGGGGAGCGCGCCGCGCAGCCAGTGCAGCAGCGCCACCGGGCCGCGGTGCTCGATCTCCACCCCCTTGGGCCCGCCGGTGGAGCCGGAGGTGAAGATGACGTACGCCACGTTGCCAGGGTGGATGGCGACGCCGGGGTCGTCTCCGGGCTCGGCGGCCAGGTCCGGCGCGTCCGCGGCCACCAGGGCCGGCCCCGGTCCCACCGCCTCCAGCCGGGCGCGCGAGGCCCCGTCCGCCAGCACCACGCGGGCACCGGCGGCGCGCAGCATGTGCTCCAGCCGCGGGGCGGGGTACGCCGGGTCCAGCGGCACGTAGGCGCCGCCGGCCTTCAGCACGCCCAGCAGCGCGGCCACCAGCGCGGGCGTGCGCTGCATGCACACGCCCACGCGCGCCTCCGGCCCCACGCCCAGCCGGCGCAGGCGGTGGGCGATGCGGTTGGCGTCGCGCTCCAGCTCGGCGTAGGTGAGCTCCCGCTCCCCGTGCACCAGCGCCGTGGCGTGCGGGCGGGCGCGCGCCTGCGCGGCGAAGAGCCCGTGGAGGGTCGACGCGGCCGCGGGGACCGGCTCGCCGCGCCCCCACGCCAGCGCCTGGCGCCGCTC
>DASUNK010000361.1:0-10407 GCA_036277195.1 Longimicrobiaceae bacterium
CCGCTATTCTCCCCGTCTGTCCCGACCACGCCGTGTCCGCTCCGGGAGTGCCGGGGCGGAGATTTTTTCATCCCATCCGCCGGCGCGTGCCGGCAGCGCGCACGGTATGAAGACGTATTCCGTTAAGGCGGGAGAGATCGAGCACAAGTGGTTCGTGGTCGACGCGGCCGGGAAGATCCTGGGCCGGGTGGCCACCGAGGTGGCTCGCGTCCTCCGCGGCAAGCACAAGCCGACCTACACGCCGCACCTGGACACCGGCGACTACGTGGTCGTCATCAACGCGGACAAGGTCCAGCTCACCGGCAACAAGGCCGAGCAGAAGACCTACTTCCGCCACACCGGGTACATGGGCCACGAGAAGTTCATCCCCTTCAAGGAGATGCTGGCCAAGCACCCGGAGCGCGTGATCGAGCTGGCGGTGAAGGGAATGCTCCCGAAGAACGCCCTCGGCCGGCAGATGCGCAGGAAGCTGCGCGTGTACGCCGGGGCCGAGCACCCGCACCAGGGGCAGAACCCCGAACCTCTCACCTTCTGAGCTGACACATGGCTGCTACCGACCAGATCCACGCCATCGGCCGCCGCAAGACCTCGGTCGCGCGCGTGTACCTGCGGCCCGGCTCGGGCAACTGGGAAGTCAACGGGCGCTCGCTCGAGCAGTACCTCCCCCGCGACGTGCTGCGCCAGTCGGCCAAGCGCCCGCTGGCCGCCACCGAGACCGAGGGGCAGTACGACGTCAAGGTGACGGTGAACGGCGGGGGGCTGCGCGGCCAGGCCGACGCCATCCGCCTGGGGCTGGCCCGCGCGCTGGTCAAGATCAACGAGGAGTTCCGCGCCCGGCTGCGCGCGGAGGAGCTGCTCACCCGCGACCCGCGCGAGGTGGAGCGCAAGAAGCCCGGCCGTCCGGGCGCGCGCAAGCGGTTCCAGTTCTCCAAGCGCTAGGCCGGGGGGCGCCGGAGCGCTCCACGGAGCGCTCCGAGATCCCCGGCGGCATCCTGCACACCGCCCGACGCCGGACCCGGTGCCGCGCCCACGCGCGGTCGGCCCTGGCGGATGACGGCGGTGGAAGCCCCGCCCCGCGGCAGCTCCGCGGGCGGGGGAAACCAAACCCTTCAAGGTAGGACATGGCGACCCAGCCCTCACTCCAGGACCTCCTCGAGGCCGGTGTCCATTTCGGGCACCAGACGTCCCGCTGGAACCCGAAGATGCGCAAGTTCATCTTCGCGGAGCGGAACGGCATCTACATCATCGACCTGAAGAAGACGCTGCGGCAGATCGAGCTGGCGCAGGAGCTGGTGCGCAGCGTGGTGTCGCGCGGCGACCGCGTCCTCTTCGTCTGCACCAAGAAGCAGCTCCGCCAGGTCATCCAGGGCGAGGCCGAGCGCTCCCACTCGTTCCACGTCACCGAGCGCTGGCTCGGGGGAATGCTCACCAACTTCGCCACCATCAAGAAGCAGATCCGGCGGCTGCGCGAGCTGGAGCGCGGGCAGGAGGAGGGCGCCTTCGACTTCTACACCAAGAAGGAGCGCCTCATGCTCGACCGCGAGCGCGAGCGGCTGGAGAAGTACCTGGCCGGGGTCAAGGACATGGCCCGGGTGCCCGGCGCGCTCTTCGTGGTCGACTCCAAGAAGGAGCGCATCGCCATCTCCGAGGCCAACAAGCTGGGGATCCCGGTCATCGCCATCGCCGACACCAACGCGGACCCCGACGTGCTGACCGTGCCGATCGCCGGCAACGACGACGCCATCCGCTCGGTGAGCGTCATCGCCGGGGCGCTGTCCGACGCCATCGTGGAGGCCCGCGCCGCCATGCCCGCCGAGGACCGGCGCCGCGCCGAGGAGGCCGAGGTCACCACCTACTCCACCGAGACCGGGGCCGCCGCCCCGGCCGACGAGGACCGCCGCGGGGGGCAGAAGCGCCGTCCCCGCCGCCGGCGCAAGCCGCGCCCGGACGCAGCCGCCACCGTGGCGGGCGGGGGCGAGGGCGGCGGCGACGAAGAGTAGCCCTCGCGCCGCCGGCCGAGGAGTTCCGGGGCCACGGCGCTGTGGGCGCACGTGGCCCCGTTTTTTGCATCCGCCCCGCCCCGGCGGCGGGGCGCACACGACCACGAACAACGGATCGGACCGACGCACATGGAGATTTCGGCCAAGGACGTGAAGAGCCTGCGCGACCGCACCGGCGCGGGGATGATGGAGTGCAAGGCCGCCCTCGGCGAGGCGGGGGGCGACATGGAGAAGGCGATCGACCTGCTGCGCGCCCGCGGCGCCGCCAAGGCCGCCAAGCGTGCCGAGCGCGAGACCCGCGAGGGGACGGTGGGCTCCTACATCCACCTGGGCGGCAAGATCGGCGTGCTGGTTGAGGTGGGGTGCGAGACGGACTTCGTGGCCAAGACCGACGCCTTCCAGCAGCTGGTGCGCGACGTGGCCATGCACATCGCCGCCGCCAGCCCGGCGGCGGTGAGCCGCGAGCAGATCCCCGCCGACGTGCTGGAGCGCGAGCGCGGCGTCTACCGCGAGCAGATGAAGGAGTCCGGCAAGCCGGAGCACATCTGGGACAAGATCATCGACGGCAAGGTGGAGAAGTTCTACGCCGAGCAGGCGCTGCTGGAGCAGCCCTTCGTCAAGGAGCCGGAGAAGACGGTGGGGCAGCTGATCACCGAGGTCTCGGCCCGCACCGGCGAGAAGGTGGAGGTGCGCCGGTTCGCCCGCTTCCAGCTCGGCGAGCAGTGAGCGGCGCCGGCGAGAGCGGGTCCGGCGCGGAGGACCTGAAGTATCGCCGCGTGCTGCTGAAGATCTCCGGCGAGGCGCTCGCCGGAGATCAGAAGACGGGCATCGCCCCCCCGGTGGTGGACCGGCTGACCGAGGAGATCAAGTACGTGCACGACATGGGCGTCTCGCTGGGGGTGGTGATCGGCGGGGGGAACATCGTGCGCGGCACCCTGGCCAGCCAGCAGGGGATGGACCGGGTGAACGCCGACTACATGGGGATGCTGGCCACCGTCATCAACGCCCTGGCGCTGCAGGACTGGCTGGAGCGCAAGCAGGTGGAGACGCGGGTGCTGACCGCCATCCGCATGGAGCAGCTGGCCGAGCCCTACATCCGCCGCCGCGCCATCCGCCACCTGGAGAAGGGGCGGGTGGTGATCTTTGCGGGGGGCACGGGGAACCCGTACTTTTCCACCGACAGCGCGGCGGTGCTGCGCGGCATCGAGATGGAGGCCGACGTCATCATCAAGGCCACCAAGGTGGACGGCGTCTACACGGCGGACCCGGCCGAGGACCCCACGGCCGAGTTCATCCCCGAGATCTCCCACCTGGACGCGCTCTCCCGCGAGCTGGGGGTGATGGACGCGGCCGCCCTCTCGCTCTGCAAGGACAACCACCTCCCGATCGTGGTGCTGAACCTGGACGTGCCCCGCGCGGTCGCCCGCGTGGTGCGGGGCGAGCGGATCGGCACCCTGGTGCACTGAAACGGCTCCGGAGACGACCATGCCCAGCTTGAAGAAGGCCAGGGAGCGGATGGAGGCGGCCATCGAGTCGGTGCGCCGCGAGTTCTCCTCGGTGCGCACCGGGAAGGCCTCCCCGGCCCTCCTCGACACGGTGCGGGTGGAGGCGTACGGCTCGCGGGTGCCGCTCAACCAGGTGGCGTCGGTGAGCGCCCCCGAGGCGCGCATGCTCACCGTGCAGCCCTGGGACCGCAGCCTGATGGGCCCGATTGAGCGCGCCCTCCGCGAGAGCGACCTGGGGCTGAACCCCGCCAACGACGGCACGGTGATCCGCATCCCGATCCCCGCGCTCACCGAGGAGCGGCGCCGGGAGTACGTGCGGCTGCTGCACAAGCTGGCCGAGGAGGGGCGCGTGGCCGTGCGCCAGGCGCGCAAGGACGCCAACGACGAGATCAAGCACCGCCAGAAGGACGAGGGGCTCTCCGAGGACGACGCGCGCCGCGAGCAGCAGGAGGTGCAGAAGCTCACCGACCAGTTCATCGAGCGGGTGGAGCAGCTGCTGAAGCACAAGGAAGCCGAGGTGATGGAGGTGTGACCGGGGCCGTCTGCGCCGCCAACCACTTGCTTTGACAAACCCGGCACCCCGGTCCATCTTGTCGCCCATGTCTTCGGAGCTCCTGCAGCAGGTCCGCCTGGGCGGCGAGGTGCCGCGCCACGTGGCCATCATCATGGACGGCAACGGGCGCTGGGCGCGGGAGCGGGGGCGGCCCCGCACCTTCGGCCACCGGGCGGGGATGGAGGCGGTGCGCGAGGCCATCGAGGGCGCCGCCGAGGCGGGGGTGGAGGTGCTCTCGCTCTACGCCTTCTCGCAGGAGAACTGGAACCGCCCGCCGGGCGAGGTCACCGCCCTGATGGGGCTGCTGGAGCTCTACGTGCGCCGCGAGCAGCGGGAGCTGCGCGAGAAGGGGGTGGAGGTGCACGTCATCGGCGAGCTCTTCCGCCTCTCGCCCCGCACCCGCGCGGCGATCGAGGGGATCGTGGAGCACACCCGCGGCGGCTCCACCCTGCGCCTCAACCTGGCCATCAGCTACGGGGGGCGCCGCGAGATCGTCCACGCCGCCCAGCGCCTGGCCGAGCGCGTGCGCGACGGCACGCTGGTGCCGGGCGAGATCGACGAGTCGCTCTTCGCGCAGCACCTCTACACCGCCGGCGTCCCCGACCCCGACCTGCTGGTCCGCACCTCGGGCGAGCTGCGCATCTCCAACTTCATGCTCTGGCAGCTGGCCTACACCGAGCTGCACGTGACCCCCGTGCTCTGGCCGGACTTCACCCGCGCCCACCTCTACGCGGCGATCCTCGACTACCAGCGGCGCGAGCGGCGCTTCGGCCGCGTGCTGGCCCGCTGAGGGGAGGCCGCGCTTGGCAGGCTCCGAGACGCTGACCCGCACCGCCGTGGCGCTGGTGGGGATCCCGCTGGCGGCGGGCGCCATCTACCTGGGCGGGTGGGTGCTGGCCGGCGTGCTGGCGGTGCTGGTGGTGCTCTCCACCCTGGAGGTGTACCGCATGGGCGCGCAGAAGCAGGCGCGCGCCCTGGCCGCGCTGGGGGCCGCGGCGGCCGCCGGGGTGGTGGCGCTGGCGGCGCTGGCGCCGGAGCGGGGGCTGGAGAACGAGGCCTTCGGCTGGCTGGTGGTGGCGCTGGTGCTGGCGGCGTGCACCCTGGCCATCTGGACGCACGGGGTGGAGGGGGAGCCGCTCCTCTCCGTCTCGGTCACCCTCTTCGGGGCGCTCTACCCGGCGCTCCTGGTCTTCGCCCTCTTCCTGCGCCACCTCCCCGGCGTGGAGGGCGCCCTGCACGGCACCGCGCTGGTGCTCGCCCCCGCCGTGCTCACCTGGGCCAACGACTCCTTCGCCTACTTCGCCGGCCGCGCCTGGGGGAAGCAGAAGCTCATCCCCCGGGTGAGCCCCGGGAAGACGGTGGCCGGCGCGGTGGGCGCGCTGGTGGGCACCGTCCCCGTCGCGGTGGGGTACACCTTCCTGCTCGCTTCCTTCCCCACCTACCGGCTGGGGCTGGTGGAGGGCGCGGCGCTGGGGGTGCTGGTGGCGGTGGCGGCGCAGGTGGGTGACCTGGCCGAGTCGCTCCTCAAGCGCGACGCGGGGGTCAAGGACTCCGGCCGGCTCCTCCCGGGGCACGGCGGGGCGCTGGACCGCTTCGACTCGCTCTTCTTCACCCTCCCCGCCGCCTACGCCTTCTTCCGCTTCGTCGCGGGGGCATGACGCCGAGGGGAGTCGCCATCCTGGGGGCCACCGGCTCCATCGGGCGGAGCGCGCTGGCCGTGCTCGACCAGCACCCGGACCGCTTCCGCGCGGTGGCGATGACCGCCAACACCAGCGGCGAGGCGCTCCTGCGCCTGGCCGCGGCGTACCGCCCGGAGCTGGCGGTGGTGGCCGAGGGCCCCGTCCCCCCTGGCGCGGGCGGGCCCACCCGCTGGCGGAGCGGCCGCACGGCGCTGCTGGAGGCGGCGCTCCACCCCGACGCCGAGATCGTGCTCAACGCGCTGGTGGGCGCGGCGGGGCTGGAGCCCACCCTGGCCGCGCTCGGGGCGGGGAAGCGGGTGGCGCTGGCCAACAAGGAGTCGCTGGTGTGCGGCGGGCCGCTGGTGCTGGCGGCCGCCCGCCGCGGCGGCGGCGAGCTGGTGCCGGTGGACAGCGAGCACAGCGCCATCCTCCAGTGCCTCCAGGGGGTGCCGCCCGGGGCGGTGCGGCGGCTGGTGCTCACCGCCTCGGGCGGGCCCTTCCGCACCCTCGACCCGGAGCGGCTGGCGGCGGTGACCCCGGCCGACGCGCTCCGGCACCCCACCTGGGAGATGGGCGCCAAGGTGACGGTGGACTCGGCCACCCTGGCCAACAAGGCGCTGGAGGTGATCGAGGCGCACTTCCTCTTCGGGGTGCCGTACGAGCGCATCGAGGCGGTGGTGCACCCGCAGTCGATCGTCCACTCCTTCGTGGAGCTGGTGGACGGCTCGGTGCTGGCGCAGCTGGGGTTCCCCACCATGGAGCTCCCCGTGCTCTACGCGCTGAGCCACCCGGAGCGGCTCCCGTACCGCGCCCGCGCCTTCGACCCGGTGGCCGCCGGGCCGCTCACCTTCGAGGCGGTGCGGGCCGACCGCTTCCCCGCCTTCGCGCTGGGGGTGGCGGCGGGGCGCGCCGGGGGCACGGCCCCTGCCGTGTTCAACGCCGCCAACGAGGTGGCCGTGGCCGCCTTCCTCTCCGGGCGGCTCCCGTTCCCCGGCATCGCCGCCGCGGTCGAGGCGGCGCTCGCCGCCTGGCCCGGCGGCGAGGCCGACAGCCTGGAGGCGGTGCGCGAGGCGGACGCCCGGGCCCGCCGCACCACCGAGACCTTCGTCGCGAGGCTTGCCCCGTGCTCTTCATAGTCTCCACCCTGGTCGCCCTCAGCGTCCTGATCCTGGTCCACGAGTTCGGCCACTTCTTCGCCGCCAAGTGGGTGGGGATCCAGGTGCCGCGCTTCTCCCTGGGGCTGGGGTCGCGGGTGGCCGGCTTCCGCGTGGGCGAGACGGAGTTCGTGGTCTCGGCCATCCCGCTGGGCGGCTACGTGAAGATGGCGGGGATGGAGGGCGACGAGAGCTCCGAGACGCTGGAGGGGGGCGCCGCGGCGGCCGACGAGCCCCCGGTGGACCCGGCCCGGACCTTCGACGCCAAGCCGATCTGGGCGCGCACGCTGGTGATCTCGGCCGGGGTGGTGATGAACTTCCTCTTCGCCGCGCTGGTGTACGCCTTCCTGGCGATGGCGTACGGCGAGCCGGTGGACCCCACGCGCCGGGTGCTGGGCGCGGACACCGCCGCGCCTCCCGCGGCGCGCGCGCAGGCGGAGCGCATCCCCGCGGGGGCGGAGATCGAGGCCATCGGCGGCCGCACGGTGCGCAGCTGGGACGAGGTGCGCGACGCGCTGCGCCGGGCGCCGGCGGGGCCGGTGGCGCTGCGGCTGGCGGGCGCCCCCCCGGTGACGCTGGAGCTCCCCGCGGGCGAGGAGGAGCGGGCGGCGCTGGTGGACGCCATCCGGCCGCAGCACGAGCCGGTGATCGGGCTGCTGGACGGGGGCGGGCCGGGGGCGCGCGCCGGGCTGCGGGTGGGCGACCGCATCGTCTCCATCGACGGGCGGCCGGTGCCGAACTGGGAGGCGCTGGTGGGCGTCATCCGCGCCAGCGCCGGGCGGGAGGTGCGGCTGGAGGTGGAGCGCGGCGGGCGCACCGTCCCGCTGACGGTGACGCCGCGGGCGGACCCGGCGCGCGACGCCGCGGGGCGCCAGGTGGAGATCGGGCGCATCGGCGCGGTGCCGCAGACGGACCGCCGCCGCGCCGGCCCGGTGCGGGCGGTGGGGATCGGCTTCCGCGACGCCTGGGGCACCACGGTGTACATCGCCACCGCGCTCAAGCAGCTCTTCACCGGCGAGATCTCGCCCCGCAACATGGGCGGGCTCATCTCCATCGCCCAGGCCTCGGGCGAGAGCGCGCGGGCGGGGATGGAGCCGTTCCTCCTCTTCCTGGCGCTGCTCAGCGTGAACCTGGCGGTGCTCAACCTCCTCCCGATCCCGATCCTGGACGGGGGACACCTCCTCTTCCTGGCCATCGAGGCGGTGCGGGGGCGCCCCCTCTCGGTGGAGGCGCGCATCCGCCTCTCGCACGTGGGGCTCATCATCATCGTGGGGCTCATGCTCTGGGCCAACGGCAACGACCTGGTGCGGCTGGTGGAGAACCTGGTGCGCGGCTAGGGCACAAACACCCGCCGCGGGTGTACGGAAACCCGCGGCGGCGTTATCTTTCCGGATTCCTCCGCCCTCCCGCCGGCGCGGCCCGCCCGCGCGTACCGAGGCTCCCGACCACCCGCAGCCGCGAGACCAGCGATGGATCGTAAGCAGCTCGACGAGATCGAGCGTCTCCTTTTGCGGGAGCGCCAGAAGACCCTCCGGTCGCTGGGGCGCTTCCAGCAGCAGTCGAAGCTCACCCGCGAGTCGTCCGACGCCGACCTCTCCAGCTACTCCTTCCACATGGCGGACCAGGGGACCGACGCCATGGAGCGCGAGAAGAGCTTCCTCTTCGCCAGCAAGGAGGGGCGCTACCTCTACCGGGTGGAGGAGGCGCTGCGGCGGCTCTACAACAGCCCCGAGAGCTTCGGGGTGTGCCACGGGTGCAAGCGGCAGATCCCGTTCGAGCGGCTGGAGGCGCTGCCGCACGCGCGCTACTGCCTGGACTGCAAGCGGCGCGAGGAGGAGGCGGCGGCCTGACGCCGCGCCGGCGGGACGGATGAAGGGTGAGGGGCGGCTCCCATGGCGGGGGCCGCCCCTCGCGCTTGCGTCCGTGCCCCGCGCCCGCAAGCTTGTCTGCCCGCGGAGCTGGGGCACAGATCCAGCTATGCGCCGCAGCCGGCGCCCCGCCTTCACCCCGGGACCGCCGCCGTGAGCCACGCGCACACCCCGCCCGCCACCACGGGGAAGGACTTCTACCTGCTGACGCTCACCGCGCTCGGCGTGGTGTTCGGCGACATCGGCACCAGCCCGATCTACGCGCTGCGCGAGAGCTTCGGCGAGCACTACGGGCTGGCCGCCTCGCCGCAGAACGTGCTCGGGATCCTCTCGCTCATCTTCTGGTCGCTGGTGATCGTCATCTCCATCAAGTACCTCTCGTACGTGATGCGGGCGGACAACCGCGGCGAGGGGGGGATGATCGCGCTGACGGCGCTGGTGGCGCCGCCGCGCGCCATGCGCCCGGGGAGCCGCCGCTGGACGCTGGTGCTGGCCGGCCTCTTCGGCGCCTCGCTCCTCTACGGCGACAGCATGATCACCCCCGCCATCTCGGTGCTCTCCGCGGTGGAGGGGCTGCAGGTGGCCACCCCCCTCTTCACCCCGTACGTCCTCCCCATCACCGTGGTGATCCTGGTGGGGCTCTTCGCGGTGCAGTCGCACGGGACGGCGGGGATCGGCGCGGTGTTCGGGCCGGTGACGCTCCTCTGGTTCGTGACGCTGGCGCTGCTGGGGCTCAACCAGGTGGTGCGCAACCCGGGGGTGCTGGCGGCGCTCAGCCCGCACTACGGCGCGCTCTTCTTCGCCCACAACGGGATGCCCGGGTTCCTGGTGCTGGGCTCCATCTTCCTGGTGGTGACCGGGGGCGAGGCGCTCTACGCGGACATGGGGCACTTCGGCCGGCGGCCGATCCGCTTCTCCTGGTTCAGCGTGGTGCTCCCGGCGCTCCTGCTCAACTACTTCGGCCAGGGCGCCCTCATCCTGCGCGACGGCACCGCGGTGGGGCACCCCTTCTTCCACCTGGCGCCGGAGTGGGCGCTCCTCCCGGTGGTGGCGCTGGCCACGGCGGCCACCGTCATCGCCTCGCGGGCGGTGATCTCGGGGGCGTTCTCGCTCACCCGGCAGGCGGTGCAGCTGGGCTACCTGCCGCGGCTGCGCATCGAGCACACCTCGGAGCGGCAGATCGGGCAGATCTACATCCCCACGGTGAACTGGCTGCTGCTGCTGGCGTGCGTGGGGCTGGTGCTGGGCTTCGGCTCCTCCAGCCGGCTGGCCTCGGCGTACGGGGTGGCGGTGACCACGGACATGGTGTTCACCACCCTCCTCTTCGCCTACGTGGCGCGCACGCGCTTCCGCTGGTCGCGGCGGCGGGTGGCGCTGCTGGCGGGCGGCTTCCTGCTGGTGGACCTGGCGTTCTGGGGGGCGAACCTGGTGAAGATCCCGGCGGGCGGCTGGTTCCCGCTGGTGGTGGCGGCGGTGTTCTTCACCCTGATGACCACCTGGAAGAAGGGGCGGCAGGTGCTGGCGGAGCGGATGCAGAACCGCACGCTCCCGATCGAGCTCTTCCTGCAGGACGTGGAGAAGAGCGCCTGGCCGCGGGTGCCGGGGACGGCGGTGTACATGTACGGCAACCCGAACGGCACCCCGCCCG
>DASUNK010000362.1:0-3552 GCA_036277195.1 Longimicrobiaceae bacterium
CGCGCCTGCAGGAGGTACAGCACGCGCCGGCCGCCGGGTCCGGGCGCCAGCGCCCACTCCACGTCCTGCTCCGCCCCGAAGTCCGCCGCCAGCGCGCGCGCCGCCTCCGCGATCCGCCGCACCTCGCCGTCGCTCAGCGCCGGCGCGCCGGCCAGCCAGCCCGGGACCGGCTCGACCCGCACCCCGCCGGCAGGGTCCGTCCGGTACGCCTGCTCCTTGCGTGCGAGCGCCGCCTCCACCACCGCCGGCCCCCCACCGCCGAAGCGCACGCGGTAGGTGTCCGCGTCCAGCGCGCCGCTCACCAGCCCCTCGCCCAGGCCGTAGACGGCGCTCACGACCGCAGTGGCGCGGTCGCCCGTCACCGGGTCCGCCGAAAACGCCACGCCGGCCGCCGCGGGCTCCACCATCCGCTGCACCACCACGGCCATGGCGCCCCCGCCCTCGCCGCGCTCGCGGCGGTACGCCAGCGCGCGCGGGTGGAACGCCGAGGCCCACACGCGGCGCACGGCGCGCCACGCCGCAGCCTCGTCGTGCGCCGGCACGCCCAGCACCGTCTCGAACTGCCCGGCGAACGAGCTGCGCCCCCCGTCCTCTCCCACGGCGCTGGAGCGCACGGCGACGGGGCCCCCACCCAGCGCCGCCAGCGCAGCGCCGAGCGCCTGCCGGAGCCCGGGCGGCACCTCCACCGCCAGCGCGCGGGCCTGCGCGGCCTCCGCGGCGGCATCGTCCTCCGGGACGGGCACGTCACCCAGCACGCGCGCGAACGCCCGCGCGCCCACCACGAAGAACGGGGGCACGGGGGCGCCGGCCCGCACGAGCCGCGCGAGGTTGTACGCCTTGCCGCCGACCTCGCCGGGATCGGGGAGGGCGTCCGGTGACTCGGCGGGAAGCCAGATCGCGCCGGCGGGCACGGCCGTCAGGCGACCGCTGCGGGGGCGCCGGCGATGACCTCCTCGATCACCTCGGCCAGGACGCCGACGTAGGGCTCGGCCACCAGGCCGATGTGGGTGCCGGGGACCAGCTCCACGCGCAGGCCCCCCGGCGCGTACGGCCGCCACTGGTCGGGGAGTCCCACGGCCTCCCACCCGGCGCCGCGCCCCAGCTCGGCGACGAAGAGCACCAGCCGGCCGGGGTACGGCGCCAGCGGGTGGCGGCGGGTGGCCGTCACGGTGGCGCGGAAGACCTCCACCACCTGGCGCAGCCCCTCCAGCTCGCCCACCCGTGACTCGGCGCCGTGCCGCGCCAGCCACCCGGCCAGGTGCTCCAGCCGCTCGCCGGAGGAGAGTCCGGCCAGCTCGTTCCCCAGCTCGTCCAGCAGCGGCCCCTCGGCGCCGGAGAGCCCCGCCGCCAGGCGCAGGTACATCACCACGGGGTCGGGGACGGCGGCCTCGGCGTTGGGGGTGCTGGAGTCGAGGAGCCCCACGAACGCCACCTCCTCGCCGGCCGCGAGCAGCCGGTGCGCCATCTCCACGGCGATCACCCCGCCGGCGGACCACCCGGCCAGGTGGTACGGCCCGCGTGGCTGCGCGCGCCGCACCTCCTCCAGGTAGCGCTCGGCCATCAGGTCCACGCTGCGCAGCGGCTCGCGCCCGTCGCTCACCCCCGCCGCCTGCAGGGCGTACACCGGCCGCGCGGGCCCCAGCCGCGCCGCCAGCTCGCGGTAGCGGAAGACGGTGCCCCCCGCCGCGTGCACGCAGAAGAGCGGCGGGAGGGTGCCGGCCGCCGGGTCGCCCAGCGGCACCAGGTGGTGGAACTCGCGCGCCTTCCCCGCTCCGTCCACGGCCGCCGCCAGCCCGGCCGGGGTGGGGTGGGCGAAGAGCGCCGTCAGCGGGAGCGTCACCTTCAGCCGCCGCTTCACCTGCGCCAGCAGCCGCACCCCCAGCAGCGAGTGCCCGCCCAGGTCGAAGAAGTCGTCCTCCAGCCCCACCTCGGGCACGTCCAGCACGTCGCGCCAGATCTCCAGCACCACCCGCTCGGTCTCCGTCGGGGCGCCGTCCTCTCCCCGCGCCGCGGACGAGGCGGGGAGCGCCACGGTCTCCGCCGTCTCCGGCGCGGGCGCGCGGCGTGGCGCAGCTTCCTCCACGCCGGCGGAGAGCGAGAGGGCGGAGAGGGGGCGCGCGGGGTCGGCCGCCGCCTCCCCCAGCACGGCGCCGAGCTGGGCCAGGAGGGCCCGCATGCGCGCGGCGTCGAAGAGGTCGGGGTTGTAGACCAGGGTGAGGCCGATCCCCGCCGGGCCCTCGCCCGCGTACAGCGTCAGGTCGAACTTGCTCCCCAGCACCTCGCCGCCACGCCCCACCCCGCGCACCGCCAGGCCGGGGAACTCGCCCGCGGAGCCGTCGAGGTCCGCCGTCTCGGGAGCCATCCCCGCGAAGTTGGCCAGGTTCAGCATCACCTGGAAGACGGGGGTGCGGTCCAGCACCCGCTCGGGGTGGATCTCCTCCAGCACGGCCTCGAAGGGGACGTCCTGGTGCGCGTAGGCATCGAGCGTCGTCTCGCGGACGCGGCGGAGGAGCTCGCGGAAGGTGGGGTCGCCGGCCAGGCTCACCCGGAGCGCCAGGGAGTTGAGGAAGAGGCCGACCATGCCCTCCGTCTCGGCGCGGGTCCGCCCGGCGATGGGGGTGCCCACCACCACGTCGTCCTGCCCGGACTGGCGCGAGAACACCACGTCCAGCGCGGCCAGGAGCACCATGAACAGGGTGGCGCCCTCGTCCCGCGCCAGCGCCAGCACCGCCCGGGCTGCGTCCTGCGGGATGATGGCTGCCTCCACCGCGCCGCGGTGCGTCTGCACCTCGGGGCGGGGGCGGTCGGTGGGCAGCTCGAGGAGCGCCGGGGCGTCCCGCAGCGTGCGCCGCCAGTAGGCGAGCTGGCGCTCCAGCACCTCGCCCGTGAGCCAGGTGCGCTGCCACGCCGCGAAGTCGCCGTACTGCACGCGCGGCTCGGGAAGGGGCGAGGGCTCCCCGCGCGAGAACGCGGCGTAGAGCTGCCCCAGCTCGCGCCAGAGGATCTCCAGCGACCACCCGTCGGCGATGACGTGGTGGAGGGTGAGCAGGAGGAGGTGGTCGCGCTCGCCCAGCTTCGCCAGGTCGAGGCGATAGAGGGGACCGCTCTCCAGCCAGAAGGGGATCTGGGCGTGCTCGCGCACCAGGCGCGCGGCCTCTTCCTCCCGCTCGTCGTCGCGCAGCGCGGCGAAGTCGTGTACCACCAGGTCGGCGGGACCCGGCGGATCCACGCGCTGCACGGGCAGCCCGTCCACCAGGGGAAAGCGGGTGCGCAGCGACTCGTGGCGCCGCACCAGCTCGTCCAGCGCGCGCCGCAACGCCTCCACGTCGAGCTCGCCTTCCAGGCGCGCGAAGCGCGGCATGTGGTAGGTGGCGCTCCCCGGCTCCATCCGGTCCACGAACCAGAGCCGCTCCTGGGCGAACGAGAGCGGGAGGTCGCCGTCGCGGGGGATGGGGACGACGGGCGGGGCCTCCACCCCCTGCGCGGCGCGGCGGAGCCGGTCCACCTCGGCGGCCAGCGCGCCCAGCGTGGGGTGCTCGAAGACGGCGCGCA
>DASUNK010000363.1:0-3555 GCA_036277195.1 Longimicrobiaceae bacterium
GGCGGTGCGGCTGCCCCTCGCCGCGCCGGGGCCGCAGGGGGCCGAGGAGGTGGAGTTCCGCGTCTCGCTCAACCGCGGCTTCGAGCCCCGTCCCCTCTCGTTCGTGGCCTCGGGGGGCGAGATGTCGCGCCTGATGCTCTCGCTCAAGACCATCCTGGCGCGGCAGGACGCGGTCCCCACGCTGGTGTTCGACGAGGTGGATTCCGGGATCGGCGGGCGGGTGGCGCTGCAGGTGGGCGACAAGCTGCGCGAGGTGGCCGACACGCACCAGGTGTTCGTCATCACCCACCTCCCGCAGATCGCCTCGCGGGCGCACCTGCACCTGCTGGTGGCCAAGCAGGAGCGCGAGGGGAAGACGGCCACCGAGGTGTGGCCGGTGGCGGACCAGGAGCGGGTGCGCGAGATCGCCCGCATGCTGGGCGGCGACCCGGAGAGCGCGGTCTCGCTGGAGCACGCGCGCGAGCTGCTGGAGCGCGCGGTGGGCGTGGGCTAACGCGCCGCGGGTGGTGGCGGGGGCGGCGGCGGTGGAGGCCGGCTGGGGATGGTGTCCGGGCGCTCCGGCGCGGGCACGTCGGGCGCCGGCGGCGGCGGCGGAACCGTGTCCGGCGCGGCGGGTCGCGGGCGCGGCGTCCGGCCGATGAGCTGGTAGAAGATGCGCCCCGCCACCGTGACCATCCCCGCGTCCGGCGCCTCTCCCGTCCCCGCCAGCGTGTTCTGGTAGAGCAGCGACACCTCGAACGGCACCAGCGCCTGCCGTCCCGCGTACGCCGTCAGGGTGCTGTATCCCATCCCGATCCCCACGCGGTGCGCCGTCCACCCCTCCACCACCTCGAACGGCCCCAGCACCTGCTCGCCCTCGGCGTTGCCGCCCGAGAAGGTGGTGGCGCCCGCCCCCGCCAGCGCGTACTGCGCCGCGAACGAGATCTCGCGCGTCAATCGGTAGCGCGGCGTCAGGCTCAGCGCGAAGCGGGCGCCGGGCTCGCGCCGCAGCGTAACCACCGTGGTGCTGTCGGGGAACAGCCCCTCCGCGAAGTCGCGCCGCCGCGCGTCGGCCGCCAGCAGCACCTCGAAGGCGGCCGCGCCGCTGATCCACCAGCGCCGCGAGGCCAGGTCGCCCGTCACGTCCACCCCGGCGCCCGCGTGCCCGGAGGCCGAGGGCACCTCGAAGAGGAAGAGGGTGGCGGAGCGGGGGCCGGTGGGGAGGCGCACCCGCGCCCCCAGCGTGGCGCGCACCACGCGCCCGGGGAGCGTGTCCGGGAGCGCGAACCCGGGCGGGCCCGCCAGCAGGTAGCGAGCTCCCAGCTGCACGTCGCCCAGCTGGTACGGGCCGCGGGTCCCCACCTGCTGCCCGAGCGCCACGATCTCGGTGGAGTCCAGCAGCGCCCGCAGCTCCGGGATGGCCAGCAGCCCCGGGTAGCTCACCGCCAGCTCGGGGAGCCGCAGCTCCACCGTGTCGCCCAGCAGCGCCTGCACCCGGCGCTGCAGCTCCTCGCCCGCGGCGGAGCCGGCGGTGGGGAGGAAGCGCTGCCGCCCGAGGTCCTCGAACTCCGGGCCGATGCGGGAGAGGAGGGTGCGGTTGCGCAGCGAGTCCGGGTTCAGCCCCACGTCGCCGCCCGCCAGCCGGTTGGAGGTGACGTCGGTGCGCCGCCGCTCCACCGGCACCGTCAGCTCCAGCGTCAGCCGCCGGCTGAGGCCGTACGCCAGCGTCACCGGCACGTCGCGCAGGTCCGCCGCCAGCCCCAGCTCCGCGTGCCCCGCCGTCACCGGCTGGGGGACGGTGCCCGGCGCCGTCGCCTGCGTGCCGGCGAAGAAGTCGTCCAGCTCGCCCTGCAGCGTCGTCACCCCCGTCCCGATCAGGCGGTCGGCCACGGCCTGCAGCGGCGGCTCGAACCCCGCCCCCAGCGGCGCGCGCCCGTCGCCGAAGCGCGCGTCGAAGTGGATGAAGAGGCCCAGCGCCCGCAGCTCCAGCATCCCCCGCGGCACCACGCGCGCGTCCGGGCCCTGCGCCCGGGCCTGGCCGGCGCCCAGCAGCAGCAGGGACAGGAGCGTGGCGGCGATGCGGGGCAGGGGCTTCATCGGGTCGGCGGCTCGGTGGCGTCGGCGGACGGCGGAACGGGCGGAGCAGGGTAGCGCGGCGGGGTGGGGGCTGTCAAATTCGGCGGTCTCGCGTGCTCCTCCCGCCAGGCGCCGGCTGGCGCGCGGGGGTGGAAACACCTGGTTGCAGCGGGGTTGACGAGGGTGGGAGGGGCGGGTAGATTGTGGGTCCGCAAAACCGCGGGCATAGCTCAGTTGGTAGAGCGCAACCTTGCCAAGGTTGAGGTCGCCGGTTCGAGCCCGGTTGCCCGCTCTCAGATCGAGCCCGCACCCGAGCAGTTGCTCGGCGCCGTGGCCAAGTGGTAAGGCAGAGGACTGCAAATCCTCGACCCCCGGTTCGAATCCGGGCGGCGCCTCTGTCCGTCCGAGCCGGAGCTTCCGGGGGTTGACGGAAAGCGGCCAAAGGGATATACTTACGGCCCGTTTGGAACCGACACGCCCCGTTCGTCTAGTGGCCTAGGACAACGCCCTCTCACGGCGTAAACAGGGGTTCGATTCCCCTACGGGGTACTCGAGCAGGATCTGGGGGATAAAGGGTCAGGGCCCCGCAGGCAGCAGCCCACCCCCTGGCGCGGGCGCGGTGCAAACCGGCCCGCGATACATTGGTCGATTAGCTCAGTTGGTTAGAGCGCTCGCCTCACATGCGAGAGGTCCGGGGTTCGAGTCCCTGATCGACCACTGGATAAAGCAAGGCCACGGTGCATCTTAGCGCCGTGGCCTTCTTCATTGTTGATTCGTAGTGTACGGTGACGGGACTCGTCGCGGCGCACCGCGGGGGCTCTTCCGGATTTTCCGCCGTCAGCGGCGCGTCAGTCCCGGACGCAGCTGCACTTGCAGTTCGTCGGGTCGGGGGTGCAGTCGCAGCACGCGTGGTAACCCGGAACGCAGAGGATCTGGCAGGTGGAGTTGCTGCAGTCGGTGCTCCCGTCGCCGGGGCACCCGGGCGGCGCCCCCGCCGCCTTCTCCGCGCCGCTCCTGGCCGCGTCCGTCCCGCAGCTCCTCAGCACGCGCTGCATCGTGGTCGCGGAGAGCCCTGCCTCACTTACGCGCACCTCCCCACTCCGTAGCGCGATCCCGCGGCCCGTCCAGCGGACGCCGACCGGCGTCGAATCCAGGAAGGACGCCGCGGCCTGGGAGAGCGCCTCACGCCCCGCGAGGAAGAGCCCGACCGCCGGGCTGCCGTCCGCCGGCGCGACGAGGATGGTTCCCGCGTCGAAGAGGATGCGCGCCCCCGTGTAGCGGAGGACGGCATTCTCCGAGGGCGCCCCGTCGCGCTGGAGGACGAAGACACGGTCGGCGATCCCATCCGCGCCCTGACCCCTGGTCCCGCCGTCCACTGCCACCACCACGTCCGCGCTGCCGGCGGAGCGCTGCACCACCACGTCTCCGGTCCGGACCTCCCGCGTCGGCATCGCGGCGTTTTCGCCGCCGTGCGCGCGGGCCGCCGCATCTGCGCCGGCC
>DASUNK010000364.1:0-3090 GCA_036277195.1 Longimicrobiaceae bacterium
GGAAGCGGGCGACGGCTACGTGGCGCCGCGCACGCCCACGGAGGAGATCCTGGCCGGCATCTGGGCCGAGCTGCTGGGGGTGGAGCGCATCGGCGCGGAGGACGGCTTCTTCGCGCTGGGCGGCCACTCGCTGATCGCCACGCGGCTGGTCTCGCGCGTGCGCGACGTCCTCGGCGTGGAGCTCCCCATCCGCGCCGTGTTCGAGGAGCCCACCCTCGCCGCGCTCGCCGCGCGGATCGACTCCCTGCTGCGCGCGGGCGACGGCGTCCCGCTCCCGCCGCTGGTCGCGCGACCGGACGGCGGCGACGCGCCGCTCTCCTTCGCCCAGGAGCGGCTCTGGATCCTCCAGCGCCTGGCCCCCGAATCTCCCGCCTACAACGTCCCCAGCGGACTGCGCATCGGCGGGGCGCTGGACGCGGGCGTGCTCGAGCGCGCCCTGGCCGAGATCGTCCGCCGCCACCAGGCGCTGCGCACGGTGATCGTCGAGACCCCCGCGGGGCCGGTGCAGCGGGTGGTGCCGGTGGATTTCCGCCTCCCCGTGCACGACCTCTCCCACCTGCCGCCGGAGGCGCGCGAGGCCGAGGCGGCGCGCCGGGTGGCGGAGGACATGGCCCTCCCGTTCGCGCTGGAGGAGGGCCCGCTCTTCCGGGTGACGCTCCTGCGGCTGGCGGCCGACGACCACGTCCTGCACCTCTCCGCCCACCACACCGTCTTCGACGGGTGGAGCGCCGCCGTGTTCGGGCGCGAGCTGGCGGCGCTGTACGGAGCCTTCTCGCGCGGGCTCCCCTCGACCCTCCCCGAGCTGCCCGTCCAGTATGCCGACTACGCCGCCTGGCAGCGCGGGTGGATGACCGACGAGGCGGCGGAGCGGCAGGTGGCGTACTGGCGCGGGCGGCTGGAGGGCGCCCCGCCGCTCCTGGAGCTGCCCACCAGCCGCCCGCGCCCCGCCGTGCAGGGGTACGCCGGCGGAATGGTGGCCGGGGCGCTCCCGCCCGACCTCCTGGCCGGGGTGCGCGCGCTGGCCCGCCGCGAGGGAGCCACCCCCTTCATGGTGCTCCTGGCCGCGCTGGACGTGGTGCTCTCGCGCTGGTCCGGCCAGGACGACGTCATGGTCGGCACCCAGGTGGCGGGGCGCATCCACGCCGCCACCGAGCCGCTCCTGGGCGTCTTCCTCAACACCCTGGTGATCCGCGCCGGCCTGGGCGGCGACCCCTCGTTCCGCGAGGTGCTGGCGCGCGTGCGCGAGGCGACGGTGGGCGCCTACGCCCACCAAGACGTCCCCTTCGAGCGCGTGCTGGACGCGCTGCGGATTCCCCGCTCGCTGGGGCACTCGCCGGTGTTCCAGGTGATGGTCAACTACCAGAACTTCGGCGAGGGAGGCGAGCCGCCCGCCGGCCTCACCCTGCGGCCGTTCGGCGGCGGCGACCCGGTGGCCAAGCTGGACCTGACCCTCTACGCCGCCGAGAGCCCGGAGGGGCTGAGCCTGTCGCTGGTGTACGCCGCCGAGCTGTTCGACGACGCGCTCATGCGCGAGCTGCTGCGGCAGACCGGCACGGTGCTGGCGCAGGCCGTGGCGGACCCGTCCCGTCCCGTGGCCGCGCTGTCGCTCCGCACGCCGCAGGCGGACACGCTTCTCCCCGACCCCACGGAGCCGCTGGACGGCGCGTGGCGCGGGAGCGTCCCCGCGCTCTTCGCCCGGCGCGCGGCCGAGCGGCCCGGGGCGCTGGCCGTGGAGGACCCGCGCGAGCGGTGGACCTACGCCGAGCTGGACGCCGCCACCGCCCGCGTCGCGCGGCGGCTGGCGGACGCCGGCGTGGCCCCGGGCGACACCGTGGCCGTGTGGGCGCACCGTTCCGCCTCCATGGTGCGCGCCCTCCTGGGCGTGCTGCGCGCCGGGGCCGCCTTCGTGGCGCTGGACCCCGCGTACCCCGCGGCGCGCCTGGCCGAGTACGTCCGCATCGCCGCGCCGCGCGGCTTCCTGGGGATCGCCGCCGCGGGCCCCGTGCCGCCGGAGGTGGAGGAGGCGCTGGAGGCGACCGTCGGCGTCAGGGTGGAGATGGAGGCGCGGACCGGGGCGGCGACCGACGGCGTCGACGGCCTCGCCTCCGTCCCGCCGGAGGCGCCGGAGGTGGAGATCGGGCCGGATTCGCTGGCCTACCTCTCGTTCACCTCCGGGACCACGGGAGTCCCCAAGGCGGTGATGGGCCGCCACGGCTCGCTCACGCACTTCACCCCCTGGCTGGCGGAGCGCTTCGACTTCACGGCGGAGGACCGCTACTCGCTCCTCTCCGGCCTGGCGCACGACCCGCTGCACCGCGACGTCTTCACCCCGCTGCAGACGGGCGCCGCCGTGGTGGCGCCCGACCCGGCGGGGGTGGGGACGCCGGGCTATCTCGGCCGGTGGATGGCCGAGGCGCGGGTGACGGTCGCGCACCTGACCCCGGCGATGGGCCAGCTCCTGGCCGACGTGGCCGACGAGGTGGAGGAGGGAGATGCCGCCGGGTCCATCCCCGCGCTCCGCCGCGCCTTCTTCGTGGGCGACGTGCTGATGCGGGGCGACGTGGCGCGGCTGCGGAGCCTCGCGCCGAACGTGACGGTCATCAACTACTACGGCTCCACCGAGACGCAGCGCGCCGTGTCGTACCACGTGGTGGACCCGGCGGCGGCGGAGACGGCGAAGCCCATCATCCCCCTTGGCCGCGGCATCCCGGACGTGGAGCTCCTGGTCCGCAACCCCACGGGCGCGCTGGCGGGCGTGGGCGAGCTGGGCGAGGTGTGGCTGCGCAGCCCGCACGTGGCGCTGGGCTACCTGGGCGACGCGGAGCTCTCCGCCGCACGCTTCGCCGCCAACCCGTGGACGGGCGAGACGGGCGACCGGATGTACCGCACCGGCGACCTGGGCCGCTACACCCCGGAGGGCGAGGTGGAGCCCGCCGGCCGCGCCGACCAGCAGGTGAAGGTGCGTGGCTTCCGCATCGAGCTGGGCGAGGTGGAGGCCGCGCTGGCCGCCGCCCCCGGCGTGCGCGAGGCCGCCGTGGCCGTGCGCGACGACGCCCCCGGCGGGCGCGGGCTGGTCGGCTACGTGGTCTG
>DASUNK010000365.1:0-4603 GCA_036277195.1 Longimicrobiaceae bacterium
GTGGGGCTGGCCACCTCGGGGTCGGGCGACGTGCTGGCCGGGATCGTCGCGGGGCTGCTGGCGCGCGGCGCCGACCCGCTGCGCGCGGCGGCCTGGGCGGTGTTCGCCCACGCCGCGGCGGGGAACGCCCTCGCCCGGCGGCACGGGGCCCCGATCGGCTTCCTCGCGCGCGAGCTGGCGGCCGAGCTCCCCCGCATCCTCCAGCGGACGGCCTGACGGCGCGCGAGGGCGTTCGTTCGGTCCCCCGATCCGTCCGTTCGGCATCTTCAAGGCGCCCGCCCCCCTGGGTAGCTTCCTCCATCCGGCGTAAACCTACGTTTCCCGCCGACCCGCGCCCACGCCCGGCCCCTGCCCGCCGTTCCCCGAAGTTCCCCAGGAGCAGCCACGTGAAGCCCGTGCAGATCTTCCCGCCCTCCACGAAGCGCACCGGGAAGCCGCTCTCCCGCATCCTCCTCGTCGCGCCCGACTTCAACCCCGAGACCAAGACGGAGCGGAACGCCCGCTTCGCCAACCACCACAAGGGCGCCGTGGTGCCGCTGGGGCTGGCCACGGTGGCCGCGCTCACCCCGGACGGGGTGGAGGTGGACCTCTGGGACGAGGCGATCCACGAGACGATCACGCCGGAGACGGACTTCGGGAAGGAGTACGACCTGGTGGGGGTCACCGGCTACGAGACCCACATCCGGCGGCAGCGCGAGCTGGGGGCCATCCTGCGCGGGCGGGGCTTCACCGTGGCGGTGGGCGGGCCGGGCGTCTCGGCCGCCCCCGAGCAGTACCGCGAGCACTTCGACATCCTCTTCATCGGCGAGGCCGAGTACACCTGGCCGCAGTTCATCGCCGAGTGGCGCGCCGGCGGCTACCGCACCGAGTACCGGCAGGTGGCCAAGGTCGACATGACCCACTCGCCGGCGCCGCGCTGGGACAAGATCGCGGGCGAGATCGGGCGCTACCGGACGGCGGCGGTGCAGACCACGCGCGGGTGCCCGTTCGATTGCGAGTTCTGCAACGTGACCTACATCTTCGGCCGGCAGGCGCGCCACAAGACGGTGGAGCAGGTGCTGGTCGAGGTGCGCGCGCTGGAGGCGCTGGGCGCGCGCAAGATCTCCTTCCACGACGACAACTTCATCGGCAACCCCGGCTACGCCCGCTCCCTGCTCAAGGAGCTGGCCGCGCTGAACCGCTCCTTCCGCAAGCCGCTCAGCTTCTTCACCAGCGTCACGCTCAACATCGCCAAGTGCGAGGACATCCTGGAGCTGCTGGTGGAGGCCAACTTCTCGGGGATCTTCATCGGGATCGAGTCGCCGAACATCGAGAGCCTGGTGGAGACCAACAAGCCGCAGAACTACAAGACCGACATCGTCGCCGACGTCCACCGGATCCAGAGCTACGGGCTGCCGATCGAGGCCGGGATGATCGTGGGCTTCGACCACGACGACGCCACCATCTTCGACCGCCAGTTCGCCTTCCTGCAGGAGGCGTGCATCGTCAAGCCGTACCTGAACATGCTCTCGGCGCCGGTGGGGACGCACCTCTGGAACCGGCTGCACCGGGAGGGGCGGGTGCTCGACCTCTCCTCGGGCGACCGCTCGGCCCGCGACGCGGTGCTGGCGTCGATCCGGACCAACATCGTCCCCAAGCAGATGACGCGGGTGGAGCTGCTCTCCGGCTACCGCTCGCTGGTGAAGCGGGTGCGCGACTGGCGCAACTTCGAGGCGCGGGTGATGGGGATGGTGGCCGGGGTGCGGCCGGAGGCGCTGGCCCCGCGGGCGCCGGCGGCCGCGGCGCGGCGGCGCAAGGGCTCCTGGCTGGGTCGGCTGAAGCAGGAGCTTGGCTTCTGGTCGTTCATGAGCTGGGAGGGGCGCTTCGCCACCCTGCGCATGCTCCGCCACACCCGGCGCCACGCTCCCGCCATGGCGAACACGGTGAAGGGCTTCATCAAGCGCCAGGCGACCGACGCGGCCAACCTGCCGCGGCTGCTGGCGGCGATCGACGGCGAGATCCGGCGCGAGACGGTGAAGGGGCGCGACTGGCAGCGCGAGCGCCGGGCGTTCCTCATCCCCGAGGCCTTCAAGAAGCCGTTCAAGGAGGTCTTCCCCGAGCTGCACGAGCGGGTGTACCGCGGGCTGGCCGACAAGTCGCGCACGCACAACGCCCTGGTGGAGGTCACCTACGCCTTCCTCACCCGCTGGGGGCCGGAGGTGGGCACGCTGGAGGCGGAGCACCTCGCCTCGCTCTGGCAGGCGGCGGAGGAGACGCTGGCGAAGGAGAACGCCGCGCGCCCGGTGGCGGCGGTGGCGCCCGGCGCCCTCCCCGAGGAGCTGTCGGGCCCCAACCAGGGGCAGGTGGCGATGAAGCTGCGCCGGCTCGCCGACGAGGTGCTGCGCGCGGCCGAGCAGGAGCTGCGCGCCCTGGGGCAGCCGGACACGGCCCTCCCGGTGCTGCACTCCGCCGGCGGCTGAGCGCCGCCGCTGCCCGGCTGGACGAGAGGGGCGGCCCTGCCACGGGGCCGCCCCTTTCGCGTGCCCCCGAGGTTGCCGCGGGCGGCGCCGTTGCGTACCCTTCTGCCCCGTCCGTTCCCGTCCCCCGCACCGAGTTCGACCGATGGATCCACAGGTCCTGCAGGCCGCCCGCAGCGCGTTCGCCCCGGCGCCGGGCGGCTCCGTCACCCTCGGCGCCGTGGTGCACGGCGGGGAGTGCCACCCGGAGCCGCTGGCGGCGGTCCCGCTCTCCATGCTGAACCGCCACGGGCTGATCGCGGGGGCCACGGGGACGGGGAAGACCAAGTCGCTGCAGCTGATGGCGGAGCAGCTCTCGGCCGCGGGGGTGCCCGTCTTCCTGGCGGACGTGAAGGGCGACGTCTCGGGGATGGCGACGGCGGGCGAGGCGAGCGAGCGCGTGGGGGCGCGGGCGTTCGAGACCGGCTTCGCCTGGGAGGGGAAGGGCTTCCCGGTGGAGTTCCTCTCGCTCTCGGGGAAGCAGGGGGCGCAGCTGCGCGCCACCGTGTCGTCGTTCGGGCCGCTGCTGCTGGCGAAGGTGCTGGGGCTGAACGAGACGCAGACCAGCGTGCTCACCCTGGTCTTCAAGTACTGCGACGACAACGGGCTGCTGCTGCTGGACTTCGCGGACCTGCGCGCGGTGCTGCAGTACCTGAGCGGCGAGGGGGCCGACGAGCTGCGCGACTACGGCGGCATGTCGAAGCAGACGGTGGGGGTGCTGCTGCGCGAGATGGTGGAGCTGGAGCACCAGGGGGCCGAGGACTTCTTCGGCGAGCCCGAGTTCGACCTGGACGACCTGCTGCAGCTGCGCGACGGGCAGGGGCTGGTGTCGGTGCTGGAGCTCTCCGACGTGCAGGACCGGCCGGCGCTCTTCAGCACCTTCATGCTCTGGATGCTGGCCACCCTCTACGGCGACCTCCCCGAGGTGGGCGACGTGGACCGGCCGCGGCTGGTGTTCTTCTTCGACGAGGCGCACCTCCTCTTCGAGAACGCGAGCAAGGCGCTGCTCGACCAGGTGGAGCAGGTGGTGCGGCTGGTCCGCTCCAAGGGCGTGGGCGTCTTCTTCGTCACCCAGAACCCGCAGGACGTGCCGCCCACCGTGCTGGGCCAGCTGGGGCACCGGGTGCAGCACGCGCTGCGCGCCTTCACCCCGGACGACGAGAAGGACCTGCGGGCGGCGGCGCGCACCTACCCCAGGACGGCGTTCTACGACGTGGAGGAGACGCTCACCACGCTGGGGATCGGCGAGGCGCTGGTGACGGTGCTCTCGCCGAGCGGCGTGCCCACGCCGCCCTTCGCGGTGCGGATGATCCCGCCCGCCTCCCGCATGGGCCCGCTCACGCCCGACGAGATGCGGGAGCAGCTCGCGGGCTCGGAGCAGGTGCGGCGCTACGCCGAGGACATCGACCGCACGAGCGCCCGCGAGATGCTGGAGCGTCGGGTGCTGGGGCGGGACGAGGAGGAGGACGACCACCGGGGCCGGCGCGACGAGCGCGACCACGACGACCGCCGCTCGCGGGGCGGGCGCGGCCGCCAGCCGCAGGGGGCGGTGGACCGGATCCTCAAGTCGCCGGTGGTGCGCGGGGTGGCGAACGAGATCACCCGCGGGCTGATGGGGGCGCTGCTGGGGCGGCCCGGGCGCCGCCGCCGGCGCTACTGGTAGGGCCCAGCCGGCGCACTCAGGCTCGCTACCCATTCCTGATCGACTAGCAACTGCCAGGTGTCGGGAGAGGTCGATGAGTCTACCGAAGTAGCAAGCTCCTGCACGCGTACCGCCACTTCCCGCACGCGACTCCAATCCCTGAGCACTGCCGCGGCCTTGCCTAGCTCGGCGAGCGCCGCGGCGCCGGCCGCCCCGGCCGGGATGCCCCGGTCGAGCAGGTCCCAGGCGCCGGCCGCGGCTTGCGTGTATTCGGCATTCGCTCCCGCCCCGGCCGCGGCATGGGCGAATGCGGCGAGAAGCTGCGCCCGCTCGCCTGTCGGTGACGGTTTCGACACCAGCTGCCGGAGCAACGGGAGCGCGTCCGCGTGCCTGCGCTGCCTCAGCAGCGCGGTCGCGAGGTCCGCCTGTACGTGCCCGTGCCGGGAGTGGTCGGCGCCGAACACCC
>DASUNK010000366.1:0-4916 GCA_036277195.1 Longimicrobiaceae bacterium
TCGATCTCTCCCGCCTTAACGGAATACGTCTTCATACCGTGCGCGCTGCCGGCACGCGCCGGCGGATGGGATGAAAAAATCTCCGCCCCGGCACTCCCGGAGCGGACACGGCGTGGTCGGGACAGACGGGGAGAATAGCGGGACGGCGCCCCGGTGTCAACCCGGGACGCCGTCTTTTTTCACCCGTGCGGGCGGCGCTCAGAACCCGCCGAAGGGGTCCTCCACGCCGCTGGCGGCATTCGGGGAGTCCTGCTCCTCGCCCCAGCGGAGCGTGGTGGGACCCGGGATGAACTCGCCCTCCTCGCCGTACATGCGGGTGCTGGGGCCGTCCTCGACCCAGAGGGTGGTGGGGAGGTCTTCCTCGCCGACGGCGTGCGTGGTGTATTCCGGCATCGGTTCACCTTTCCGTGTTCAGGGTTGCGCCCGTTCGATCATCAGAACCCGCCGAAGGGGTCGACGACGCCGGCCGAGGTCTCCGGCCCCTCCTCGCCCTCGGCCTGGGTGGTGACGATCTCCTCCGCCGGCGGGAGCGTGGTGGGCACCTCCTCGCCCACGGGGGCGGTGCTGGGGCCTTCCTCGCCCACCGCCTGGGTGGTGAAGCCCGGCCGCGGCAGGTCGTCGGCGTCTTCCTCGCCGAAGGCCATGGTGGTCTCGAAGTGCTCCTCGCCCACTGCGAGCGTGGTGAATCCCGGCATGTGGCACCTCCGTACTGGGTTACGCCATCGAACGCGCGCGGCGCCGGGGCGAGCTGCCCCGGCGCCGCCTGGCCTCAGAAGCCTCCGAAGGGGTCGACCACGCTGGCCGTCGGGTCCGGCCCTTCCTCGCCCTCGGCCTGGGTGGTGACGATCTCCTCGTTGACCGGCAGGGTGGTCGGCGGGACCTCTTCCTCGCCGATTTGCCACGTGGTCATCCCGGTGACCGGCTCCTCCTCGCCGGTGGCGAGGGTGGTCTTCACCTCCTCTTCGCCGACGGCGAGCGTGGTGTACTGCGGCATTTCCCTTCCTCCTCCTGCTGGTTCCCGCCACATCCGGCGGACCGCCCGGATGTGCTCGCGCGATGGCGCAAATGCAATGCCACCAATGAGTTACGCGCGGAAATCCATCCCAGGAAAAGGAAGCAAAGGAGGGCTACTCCGGACGGAAGGGGACCTCGACCACCAGCCGGTCGTGCGCAGCGACGGTCTCGGGGAAGACGGCGCGGGCCTCGCGCTCCAGGATGCGCGGGTCGTCGGCGTAGCGGGGGGAGAAGTGGGTGAGCACCAGGCGCAGCACGCCGGCCCCGGCGGCGACCTCGGCGGCCTCGCGGGCGGTGGAGTGGCCGGTGTGCACGGCGCGGTCGGCCTCGTCCTGGGCGAAGGTGGCCTCGTGCACCAGCAGGTCGGCGCCGGCGGCGATCTCGCGGACGGCGCGGCAGGGGCGCGTGTCGCCGGAGAGGACCACGGCGCGGCCGGGGCGCTCGGCCCCCACCAGCTCCTCGGGGCGGACCACGCGGCCGTCCACCTCCACCGCCTGGCCCTTGTGCAGCTTCCCCCAGAGCGGGCCCTCGGGGATGCCGAGCTCGCGGGCGCGCTCGGCGTTGAAGCGCCCCAGCCGCCGGTGCTCGACCACGGCGTAGCCCAGGGAGCGGCCGCCGTGCTGCACGCGGAAGGGGACGACGTCGTAGCCGTCGCGCCGCACGGCCTCGCGGTCGTCGAGGCCGTTGATGCGCACGGCGAAGGGGACGCGCTCGACCCCGAGGTCCACCGCCTGGCGGAGGATCGGCTCGGTGCCGCGCGGGGTCCAGAGGTCCACGGGCTCCTCGCGCGCCTGCAGCCCGAAGGTGCGCAGCAGGCCGATGACGCCCAGGAAGTGGTCGGCGTGGAGGTGGGTGAAGAAGATGTCGCGCAGGGTGAAGCCGGTGCCGTACCGCATCATCTGGCGTTGCGTGCCCTCGCCGCAGTCGAACATCATCACGTCGCCCTCGCGCTGGACGAGGAGCGAGGAGACGTTGCGCCCGACGGTCGGCCGCGCGGCGGCCGTCCCCAGGAACGTGACCCGCATCACAGTGCGAAGTGCGAAGTGCGAAGTGCGAAGTGCGCCCCAATGGCCGAAATAGGTGCGCGAAGCCTGTTCGGTGTGTAAATTTCTCTGGAGTGCACCAGCCCTCCAACCGAGCGCTCACGCATGCCAGTCACCCGTTTCGAAGAACTCGCCGCGTGGCAGCGATCGAGAGACCTCGCCCTCGGAATCTATCGCGTCACCGCGAATGAGAGGTTCGCTCGCGACTTCGGCCTGCGAGACCAGATTCGGCGGGCAGCAGTGTCAGTCATGTCGAACGTAGCCGAGGGGTTCGAACGGTACAGCCGTAGAGAATTCAAGCAATTCATCTCCATCGCACGGGGGTCGGTGGCCGAGGTGCGCAGTCAACTCCTCCTCGCCCGTGACCTGAAATACTTGTCCGACTCGGATTTCACGGTGATGCACGCACTCGCCTTCGATATCAGCCGCATGCTCGCAGCATTGCATACGTCCCTGGGATCACGCTGACCCGCCGCACTTCGCACTTCGCACTTCGCACTTCGCACTTCGCACTTCGCACTTCGCACTTCGCACTTCGCACTTCCTCACGCCGTCGCCACGTCGACGCGGAGGTGGGGCTCGACCTCGGCCTTGGGGATCAGCGCCGGCCAGTACGCCATGATCTCCTGCACCGCCGGACGCCCACCCGCGAAGCCCGTGACCGAGGGCGGGCCCGCCAGCACCAGCGGCGCGATCTCCTTGGTGAAGCGCTCCACCGCCGCCCGGTCCGCGCCGCGCACGCTCCAGCGCACCGTCACCTCGGGGAGGTCGGGGTCGGGCGGGCCGGCCAGCGGGCCGTGGGTGGCGTTCCACCCCACGTACTCGGTGAGCACCTCGTCGAAGCGCAGCCCCAGCCGGTCCAGCCGCTCGCGCAGCACCCGGTCCGCCAGCTGCGCCTTCTCCACCGCGTCGGGCCAGGCGTAGACCAGCGTGCCGGACGCCTTGTAGCCGTCGCCGTAGGCGATGCTCACCTTCAGCAGCTCCGTGGGCGCGCCGCCCCGCACCCCGTGCACGCGCACCCGGTCGCCCCCGCACGCCTCCAGCCGGATGGTGGTGAAGTCCGCCACGCAGTCCGGGGTGATGTAGCTGCGCGGATCGCCCATCTCGTAGACCAGCTGCTCCTTCACCGTGGCCGGCGTCACCCGCCCGCCCGTGCCCTCGTGCTTGGTGACCACGAAGCTCCCGTCCGGGTACGCCTCGATGATCGGATAGCCGACGTTGGCCAGGTCGGGGACGCTCCGCCAGTCCACCAGGCAGTTGCCGCCGGAAGCCTGCGCCCCGCACTCGTTGATGTGCCCCGCCACCACCCCCGCGGCGATGCGGTCGTGGTCGTCGAAGCTCCACCCGAAGGCGTGGATCATGGGGGCGTAGGTGAGCGCCGTGTCGGTGGAGCGGCCGGTGATGACCACGTGCGCGCCCTGCCGCAGCGCCTCCACGATCGGCCGCGCGCCGATGTAGGCGTTGGCGCTCTGCACGCGGCCGAGGACGACGGAGAGCGGCTCGCCCGTCTCCATGTTGCGCAGCTCGACCCCGCGCTCCACCAGCTCGGGGAGGCGCTCCAGCAGGTCGTCGCCGGTGATCATGCCGATGCGGGCGCGGCCGGCCAGCCCGGCGCTGCGCGCCTGCTGCAGCACGCCGTCGCGGCAGCCGGCGGGGTTCACGCCGCCGGCGTTGGCCACCACGCGGATGTCGCGCTCCACCACGGCGGGGAGGATCTCGCCCATCAGCGGCACGAAGTCGCGCGCGTAGCCCGCGGAGGGGTCGCGCGCGCGCTGCTTCTGCATGATCGACATGGTGACCTCGGCCAGGTAGTCGAGCATCAGGTAGTCGATCGGGCCGCCCTCCACCTGCTGGCGCGGGGCGTCGAGCTGGTCTCCCCAGAACCCCTGCCCCGAAGCGATGCGGATCTTGTCTCTCATCTCGCGGATATCGTCGCTGCCGAACCAATCATACGAATGCTCAGTCGATGATCAGGAGCGCCGTGGCGTCGTCCTGCTCGAACCGGAGCAAGTCGAGGTGCCGCTCCCGCAGCACCCCGGCGATCTCCCCATGGTGCAGTTGCCCATCCGCAGCCAGACCACTTTGGGAGGATGACCCCTCACGATGCTGAACTGCATGAAGTCCCAGTCCTTCGACACGATCGCAAGTCCACGCGAGGCCGCATACCTCCAGACGACGAGATCGTCCGCACGTTCCGCGACAGGTTCTCGTCGAAGAGCAGCCTCACGCCGAGATTCTCATGAGCTTGCGCTCGCGGTCCGCCGCGAACGCCAGGCACGCGCGGATGTCCTCGCGCGTCAGCTCGGGGAACTCCGCAAGGATCTCGTCCTCCGTCATCCCCGAAGCCAGGTATTCGAGCACGTCCGAGACCGTGATCCGCAGCCCACGGATGCACGGCTTCCCGCTGCGCTTGCCCGGCTCGATGGTGATGATCCCCGTGTAATCCACGGCAGCCATGTCAGTTCTCCGGCGTCACGGGCCGAGCAGGTCCTCCACTCGCACCGCTCGCCCGGCCAGCGCGGGCGAGGTGAACGAGCGGTCCCGCCCATGCTCCTGCACTTCCGCGTACTCGCCACCGCGCGGCGACCGGCAGACGACCACCGTGTTCTGCGTGAGGTCGATCACCCAGTACTCCGGAATCTCCGCACGCGCGTAGAGGCGGCTCTTCACGTTCCGATCGAACAGCACGCTCGAGTCCGCCACCTCGATCAGGAGGAGCACGTCGGCCGGAGCGGGAAGCGCATCGCGGTAGCGATCGGCTCGCAGCTTGAGGATCGCCACGTCGGGGACCGGCTGGGCATGCGTGGTCTGGATCGGGCTCTGAACCGATACGGAGGCCTCCTGGCCCAGCAGCTGAAC
>DASUNK010000367.1:0-2516 GCA_036277195.1 Longimicrobiaceae bacterium
GTGGCGCGGTGGATCCTGGTGATGGTGTACTTCGAGCGCGAGCTGTACCGCGACCCGGACCGGCCGGACCTCAACCGGCTCTGGTGGGACCTGGTGGAGGACATCCAGTACATCCGCCGCCCGGACGGGCGCGACCTCCCGGACTGGGCCGCCAAGGTCCACCTGGCGCTGGCGCCCGTGTACTACCACAACTACCTGCTGGGCGAGCTGATGGCGTCGCAGCTCTCGGCGGCGGCGCGGCAGGGGGTGCCGGCGGGGCGCAGCATCGCCGGGCACGCGTCCGTGGGGCGCTTCCTGCGCGAGAAGATCTTCGACCCCGGCGCCTCGCTGGACTGGAACGAGCTGATGGTGCACGCCACCGGCGAGGGGCTCACGCCGCGGTACTTCGTGGACGATTTCGTAGGGGAGTGATGAGCACGGACCCGCTGAGCCGCGTGCGCCGCATCTGCCTGGCGCTCCCGGAGACGACCGAAGTGGAGGCGTGGGGCGAGCCCACCTTCCGGGTGCGGAAGAAGATCTTCGCCATGTTCGCCAACAACCACCACCACGATGGGCACATCGCCCTCTGGGTCAACGCGCCGCTGGGGGTGCAGGAGCACCTGGTGCGCTCCGAGCCGGAGAAGTACTTCGTCCCGCCGTACGTGGGGGTGAAGGGGTGGATCGGGATCATCCTCGACCGCAACGACGACGCGGAGATCGAGGAGCACGTCGTCCAGTCGTACTGCATGGTGGCGCCGAAGAAGCTGCAGGCGCTCGTCGGGTAGCGGCCGCCGCATGACCGCGTCGCTCTATTCCGACCCGCGGCTGTACGACCTGATGTTCCCGGCCACGGACTACGGTCCGTTCTACGCCGGCGAAGCGCGGCGGGCCGGCGGTCCCGTGCTGGAGCTGGCGTGCGGCACCGGGCGGCTGCTGGTGCCGATCGCGCGGGAGGGGGTGCGCGCGGTGGGGCTCGACCTCTCGGCCGCCATGCTGGCCGCCGCGCGCGAGCACGCCCGGGAGGCCGGCGTGGCGGTGGAATTCGTCGAGGGCGACATGCGCGCTTTCGACCTGGGCGAGCGGTTCGCGCTCGTCTTCGTGGGGCGCAACTCGCTCCTCCACCTGCACCGCACCGAGGACCTGCTGGCCTGCTTCGCCAGCGTGCGCCGCCACCTCCTCCCCGGCGGCGCCTTCGTCTTCGACGTCTTCAACCCCAACTTCCGCATCCTCGGCGCCCCGTCCGAGGAGCGCCTTCCCGTGATGCGGCTGGCGCACCCGGAGAAGGGGGAGGTGCTGGTGGAGCAGGCGAGCGACTACGACAAGGCCACGCAGGTGAACCGTGCCACCTGGTACTTCTCCGCGGCGGGGGATCCGGACTTCCTGGTGATGCCGCTGCACCTGCGCAGCATCTTTCCGCAGGAGCTGCCGCTGCTGCTGGCGGCGGGGGGATTCCGGCTGGAGGCGCGCTACGGCGGCCCCGCGCGCGAGCCCTTCGCCCACCACAGCCACGCCCAGGTCTGCATCTGCCGCGCGGCGTAAGGACGTCAGCCTTTCCAAAACTCCGTCCACATTGTAGCTTTTCGAGGGCCCTTGGACCTCCTCAAGCTGAGGTGGACGACGCGATGGACTTCGAGGTCGTCGGCAAGATCACGGACCAGGAGACGATCGCGTTCGCGAGTGCGATACGTGAGGCTGGCCCGTCTGCGGAAGGCGTTCGGCGAGGGACGCTGGCGCAAGCGCAAAGGTGTCGCTACCGTTCGATTGGCCGACGGCTCCATCCGTCGGGCCGAGCTGCACTGGTACGAGGCGCACGGCATCGGCCGGCGCAAGTTGAAGCTCAAGAGATTCCTGGACGAGGCGCCATGAACGGAGCCGAGCCGACCGCGCCGAGCGAGTTCCTGCTCTGCGTGGAGAACGGCGACTATCCCGAGTCGCTGGAAGTGGGCAAGCTGTATCCCGTGCTTGCGGATACGGATGCGGCACGGCACGAGCTGGTGCGTGTCATCGACGAATCCGGCGAGGACTACCTCTATCCCAGGCGCTACTTCGTGGAGATCGACCTCCCGACCGAGGCGCGGAAGGCCCTGCGCAGAGCGTCCTAGCATCAGCTCCCCCGCGCGAGGGGCATCCCGAGGCGCACGGGGGCGCCCACAGCCAGCCCCTCCACCAGCTCGGCGCGCCCAGGTTCGAACACCAGCACCACCGTGCTCCCCATGTGGAAGGTCATGAGCTCGTCGCCCTGCCGCACCGGCACCGGCGGGCGGTAGACCTTGGTGGCCGCCGGCACCCCCCGGCGGTTCGTCACCCAGCTGGACCCGTCCGGCGGCGCGTTCCACTCCGCGTCGAACGCCGCCGAGATCCGCCCCACGTTGTACGCCCCCACTGCCACCACCGCCACCCGCCCCAGCGGCCCGTCCAGGTAGCACGCCAGCCGCTCGTTGCGCGCGAACAGCTCCGGCACGTGCGCCACCGCCGGCGCGTTCACCGGGAGGAGCGAGCCCGGCACGTGCCGGGCTCGCGGGATCTCGCCCCCGCAC
>DASUNK010000368.1:0-7377 GCA_036277195.1 Longimicrobiaceae bacterium
ACGAGATCGACTTCTCCCGCGGCGAGAAGACGCGGGAGCTGGAGGTCACCGGCACCACCACCGAGCGCGGCACCTCCGTCTCGTTCAAGCCCGACCCGCAGGTGTTCGAGGAGACGCTGTACGCCTTCGACACCCTCTCCAGCCGCCTGCGCGAGCTGGCCTTCCTCAACAAGGGCGTCCACATCACCCTCACCGACGAACGCCCCACGCTGGAAGGGGCCGAGGCGCGGGTGGAGGCGTACCACTACGAGGGCGGGCTGCGCGAGTTCGTGGAGCACCTGCGCGGCAGCCGCAAGCCGCTGCACCCCGAGGTGGTGCACATCGAGGCCGAGCGCCCCGAGGCGGAGATGGAGATCGCCTTCCAGTACGACGACGGCTACAACGAGAGCACCTTCACCTTCGTCAACAACATCAACACCCACGAGGGCGGCACCCACCTCACCGGGTTCAAGTCCGCGCTCACCCGCACCATCAACGAGTACGCCCGCAAGAACGGGCTCTTCAAGAAGGGCGGGGTCGAGGGGCTCTCCGGCGACGACGTGCGCGAGGGGCTCACCTGCGTCATCAGCGTCAAGGTGCGCGAGCCGCAGTTCGAGGGGCAGACCAAGACCAAGCTGGGGAACAGCGAGATCAAGGGCGCCGTCGAGAGCGTAGTGAACGAGAAGTTCTGGGAGTACCTGGAGGAGCACCCGGGGGTCGGCCGCATCATCATCGAGAAGGCCGTCTCGGCCGCGCGCGCCCGCGAGGCCGCCCGCAAGGCGCGCGACCTGACGCGCAAGAAGAGCGCGCTGGAGACGGGCGTGCTCCCGGGGAAGCTGGCGGACTGCTCCAGTAGCAACCCGGAGATCGGCGAGCTCTACATCGTGGAGGGCGATTCGGCGGGCGGGAGCGCCAAGCAGGGGCGCAAGCGCGAGTTCCAGGCAATCCTCCCGCTCAAGGGGAAGATCCTGAACGTGGAGAAGGCGCGCTTCGACAAGGTGCTCTCCAACGACGAGATCCGCGCCATCATCACCGCCATCGGCACCGGGATCGGCGACGACGAGTTCAGCCTGGAGAACGCGCGCTACCACAAGATCATCATCATGACCGACGCGGACGTGGACGGGAGCCACATCCGCACCCTGCTGCTGACCTTCTTCTTCCGGCAGATGCGGCAGCTGATCGAGGCCGGGTACGTGTACATCGCCCAGCCGCCGCTCTACATGGTCAAGAAGGGGAAGCAGGAGCTGTACGCCTACAGCGACGCCGAGCGCGACGAGATCCTGGGCCGCTTCCGCGGCAACGGCGCGCCGGCCGACGGCGACGGGGCGCCCGCCTCCGGCGGCAAGGAGAAGGGCGTGCACGTGCAGCGGTACAAGGGGCTCGGGGAGATGAACCCCGACCAGCTCTGGAAGACCACCATGGACCCGGACACCCGCACCCTGCTCAAGGTGGAGCTGGAAGACGCGGTGCTGGCGGACGAGATCTTCACCAAGCTGATGGGCGAGGAGGTGGAGCCGCGGCGCATCTTCATCGAGCAGAACGCCAAGTACGTCCGCAACCTGGACGTGTGACGCCACGCCTCGCTCGGGCAGGAAAGGCGCAGGCCCCGCTCCGTGGAGCGGGGCCTGCGTCGTTCACACCGCCGCCGGCGCGTGCTTCGCCGTCGTGGGCGTGGTGATCGGGGGCGGCACGGGCTCGCTGAGCAGGAGCGAGGCCGCGCCCTGCTGCGGCACCTGGTAGTAGTCCACCGTGGCGCCGGAGGAGCCCAGCGAGAGGATGGCGAAGGAGTGGTTGTAGTCCGTGCCGTCGTTCCCCAGCTGGTAAGTCATGTTCATCTGCGGCACCGCGATCCCGTCCGGCCCCACCAGCCCCGTGGCCGGCGTGTACGGGTCCTCCGCCATCAGCATGGGGATGGCGCCCGAGCCGATGCACCGCCCCGCCGGCATGTCCAGCTTCCCCTGCGCGTCCACCGGCGAGTAGAAGACCACCGTGTTGTGCTCGTGCCCCCAGAGCCACAGGTCCACCTGCCCGAAGTATGGCTTGAGCTGCTTGTGGAGGTACGGGTTGACGCCCCAGTAGACGGTCTCCCCGTCCGGCTCCTTGGTCTGCCCCACGTCGCCGGCGGCGCTGTAGAGCTGGTGGTGGGTCAGCAGGACGGTGCGGCGGCTCCCACACGTGCCCATCGCCTCCCGCAGCCACTCCACCTGGTCCTTGGTCAGGAAGGTGATGTTGCTGTCGACGGTGAAGGGGTCGCGGTCGTGGTAGCCGGTGTCGAGCCCGATCACCTGCCACTGGGCGGTGCGCAGGCAGAAGTAGCTCCCCGTCTGCACCCCCAGCACCCCGAGGCCGTTGAAGAAGCCCTGGCCGCCGGAGTAGTAGTCGTGGTTGCCGGGAAGGTTGTAGACCGGGATCCCCGGCTTCCCTCCGTCGCCGGGGAAGACCTGGTTCAGCAGCGCCAGGAAGTTGGGCCCTTCCTCGGCCGGGGTGCCGGCGTAGTAGATGTCGCCCAGGTGGATCACCAGGTCCGGCTGGTGGGCGGCGGCGGCCTCCAGCACCCCCTGCGCCAGCGCGGTGCCCGTCCCCCAGTCTCCCACGATGGCGATCTTCACCGTGTCCGCGATCTCCGTGAGCCCCGTGGGCCACTGCAGCTGGACGTACTGGACCTGCCCGTGGCTGACCTTGAGCTCCTCGTATTCGATGATGGCCTCGGCCCAGAGCGGGTCGCAGGTGGAGAACTTCAGCTCCTCGTAGAGCTTCTGCTTTTCCGCCTCGTTCCCCGTCCAGCTGGCGTAGCAGTAGTCCACGTACAGCTCGGCGCACTTGGAGATGATCCCCTCGATCTCCGCCGCGAGCTTCTCGGCCTCGGCCTCCATCCCGTCCGCAATCTTCCCCACGATCTTCCCGATCCCCCCGATGAGCTTCCCGTGGCCGTGCGACGCCGGCGGGGCGCGGCGCTTCCCATGCGCCACCACCCCGAGCATGGCCGGGTGCGCCGTGCTCAGGTGCTCCGTGTCCGGCTGGCGATGGCGCAGGAGCACCTGGTGGAGGGCGGCCTGCGCGCAGGAGAGGATGGGGTCGTGGAAGGTGTCGATGTGCATGATGGCTCCGGGAGATGAAAAGGGGGGCGGAAAGGAGGCGGGCCGCTGCCCCTCACATGGTGCGCGGGGCGCGGCCGTACGTCAAGGAACGGGTGATTCAGTATCCCACGGCGTTGACGATGAGGTTCTGCAGCAGGCGGATGATGAAGAACGCCACCAGGGGCGAGAGGTCGAAGCCGCCCAGCGGGGGGAGCATGGCCTGGATCGGCCGGAGCACGGGGTCGGTGAGCGAGCGCAGCATCTCCGCCAGCGGGTTGCGCGAGTGCGGCGCCACCCACGAGACGATCACCCGGAGGAGGATGAGCCAGCTGTAGAGGTTGAGCATCACCAGCAGCACCTGCCACCCGCTGTTCATCGCCGCCTCCTCGATCTGTCGGAATGATGGCTCACTCGCTCTCCTCCGGGTCCGGGAACGGGCCCAGGAACACCAGCACCGGCGGGTCCAGCGCGCGGGCGGCCTGCTGCAGCCGCTCGGCGGTGAGCCCCTCGTAGTCCGCCAGCCGGTCGGGCCGGCCGCCCAGCAGCGCCTCGCGGGCCATGGCGCGGGCGCGGGCCTCGGGGGCGTCCAGCTCCAGCAGCCGCTCGCCGCGGAAGCGGCGGAGCCGCTCGGCGAACTGGGCCGCGGGGAGCGGCGCCCCGGCGTAGGCCGCCACCGCCTCGCGCAGCCGCGCCGCCCACTGCTCGGCCTCGCGGGGCGGCACCACCAGGTGCAGGCGCATCTCCCCGCCGCCGGCGTGGCGCACCACCTCGCTGCGCGCGTTGTACACCGAGGGGCGGCTGGGGCCGAAGGAGGTGCGCTCGATGGCCAGCCCGGCCAGCATCCGCAGCGCGCCCACGTCGGCGTCGGGCCCGAAGTGCCAGCTCGCCGAGACCCAGGCGGTGATGGCGTCGTAGTCCGTACGGACCACCGAGTCCGCGGGTTGCGGCGGCTCCACCGGCGGCAGCCCCAGCGCGCCGTCGAGGAGGAAGAGCCCCACGTGCTCGCGCGCCTCCTCGGGCTCCACCGGGCCCACCACCGCCACCACCGCGCGCTCGGGGGTGAAGGCGCGGCGCAGGAAGGAATCCACCTGCGCCACGCGCAGCCGCCCCACGGTGCGGGCGGTGCCCACGGCGGGGCGTCCCCAGGGGTGCCCTTCGCCGAAGACGGCCGCGTCCACCTGGCGGGCGAGCGCGTCGGCGGGGCTGGCCTCGCGCGCCTCCAGCTCGGCCACCAGCGCCTGCCGCGCGCGCACGGTGGCCACGCTGTCCACCGGGTCGCGGAAGAGCGCCACCAGCAGCGCCTGCGAGGCCTCGCGCCAGGCGTCGGGCGCGGCGATCAGGGTGAGGGAGAGGGCGTCCTTGTGCGGCACCACCTCCAGCCGCACGCCCAGCGAGTCGAGCAGGGGGCGGAGCGGCGCCGCCACGCTGCGGGCGGCGAGGTAGGCGATGCCGGCCTGCGCCTCGGGCTCGTCGGCCGCGCCCACCGCCACCAGCACCTCCACCGCCACCACCGGCGTCCCCGGCTCGGAGCGCACCAGCACCCGCTCCTGCGCCGCCGCGCCCGCCGCGGGGAGCGCCGCCAGCGCCGCCAGCAGGAGCCCGCGCCTCACCGGGCCACCAGCCGCTGCGCGGCGACGAAGACCTGCACCGGCTCCTGCGCGGCCAGCAGGTCGAGCACGCCGCGCACCTCCGCCAGGGTGACCTCCTCCAGCGCCTCGAAGAAGCGCTGGGCCGCGTCCTCGCCCTCGCCGCGGTCGGCGAAGGTGCCGAGCACCTCGGCCATCCGCTCCGGGGTGCGGGAGAAGAAGAGCATGTCGCGCCGCACCGCCGCGGCCGCGTCGCGCACGGCGTCCTCGGCCAGGGCGCCGGAGAGCGCCGCCAGCGCCCCCTCCACCGTCCGCCGCGCGGTGGCGGCCAGCGAGTCGGGAGTGGCCACCACGATGGCCAGCGCCTGGCCGTGGTGCGTCCACCAGTGCTCCACCGCCACCTGCGAGCGGGTCATGCGCGACTGCATGCGGTTGCGCAGCAGCCGCGCCGCCACGGTGAGCGCCGCGGGGCCGGCGCCCTCGGTGGGGTAGGCGGCGCCGATCCAGGCGCGCGTGGCCTGCGGCGTGTCCGCCGCCAGCGGGGGGAGGGTGTCCGCCGGCAGCTCCGCCAGCCCGCCGCCCCCCGCCGGCGGGAGCTCCGCGAAGGCCCGCCGCACCCCCTCCAGCTCCACGTCGCCCACCGCCACCACCGCCACCCGCTCCGGGCGGTACATCTCGCCCCAGAGCGCGGGGAGCGACGCCGCCTCCAGCCGCTGCGCGGAGAGCCCGGTCCCCGCGGCGGGGACGTCGCCGGGGAAGAGGGCGGCGCGCAGGGCGGCGCGCACGTAGCTGGGGGCGATCTCGCGCTCCGCCCCCCGCTCGTCGGCCAGGGCGCGCAGGGCGGAGAGCATCTCCGCGGGCGAGGGGGTGGGGGGACGGAGGGCGGAGCGGAGGAGGCCGGCCAGGTAGTCCAGCTCGGCGGCCGGGCCCACGGCGGTGTAGACCACCGCGTCGGCGCTGCGCACCGCCTGCACCCGGCCACCCACGCGGGCGGCCTGCTCCTCCAGCCGGGGGAGGTGGAGGTGCTGCAGCAGGTGGCCCGCGCCGGCGTGGCCGGGCGGGTCGTCGGCCAGCACCGAGAGGCGCACGGCCACCACCGGGAGCGCGGGCTGCCGGTGCACCACCACGGCGGGCCCCTCCTGCGCGGCCGCGGGTGCCAGGGTGTCCGCCGCGGCCGCGGCCAGGGCCAGCGCGAGAGCGAGCATCGAGGACGTACGGTGTGGCTAGATACGGAAAGGAGCGCCGCGGGGCGCTCCTCACACAAGTTCGGGGCCAGTGCCGCCGGGCCTCAGTCCGGGATGGCGTCGCCCACGATGAAGTTGAGCGGGTCCACCTGGCGGCCGTCCACCTCCACCTCGTAGTGCAGGTGCGGCCCGCTCACCAGCCCGGTGGCGCCCACCAGCGCGATCACGTCGCCGCGCTTCACCTCCTGCCCGTTGCGCACCAGCAGTCGCGAGGCGTGCGCGAAGCGCGTCACGTAGCCGTAGCCGTGGTCGATCTCCACCATGTTGCCGTAGCCGTTGCTCCGGTTCCCCGAGAAGCGCACCCGGCCCTTGGCGGGCGCCAGGATCGGCTCGCCCACGCGCGCGGCGATGTCGATCCCCTTGTGGGGGCGGCTGATGCGGAGGACGGGGTGGAAGCGGTTCCGGCTGAAGAGCGACGACAGGTGCCCGGACGAGGGGGCGATGGAGGGAGTGGCGGCCAGGCGCTCGCGGTTGGCGTGCATGGTGGCCATGGCTTCGTCCATGCTGGCGCGCAGCAGGCGGGCGCGGCGCAGCAGGGTGGCCAGGTCCTCGGAGGTGGCCGAGACCCGGTTCCCCACCGCGGGGTTGAGCCGCGCCAGCGCCGCCGAGCCCGGCGAGACGGCGCCGGCCGGGCGCGCATGGTCCGCGGCCTCGGGGAGCCCGGCGATGACGCGGTACTTCTCGTCCTTCTCGGCCAGCGCCTCGATGGAGTGGTTGAGCTGCTCCATCTGCCCGCGCATCTCCTCCACCTCGGCGGCCAGCAGCTCGTTCTCGCGGCGGAGGGAGGCGGCGCGCACGTGCTCGCCCTGCTTGACGAAGAAGGCCACGCTGAAGGTGCCCAGCAGGAGGGCGCCCATCAGCACCACCGAGAGGAGGGCGCGGACGCTCTTGCCGGAGACCTGGAACGATCGGACGCGCTCGTTGTCGTGCGGGACGAGCATCAGCGTCCAGCGAGACTGGGGCATGCGTCGCTGCTCAGATGAAGAGCGCGCGGTCGCCGGACCGCTGCCGCGCGCGTAAGTGGCTGTGCAAGGAGGCGTAAGGTACGTCCGGCGCCTCGGAAGTGTCAAGACGAACCGGCCCGGCGGGTGCCCCGCCCCCCTCTCCCGCGTCCGGGAGAGGGTGGGTCGGGGGGAAGGGTGGGAAAGGGAGCACCCGTCCACCCGGGCAACGCGCATGCCCCGCCGCGCGCGCGGCGCAACTCCTGTCCCCGGAAACGGATAGCGGGGAGCCGGCACCCTCCGCCGCTCCCCGCTCCGCCGCATTTTGCAGGAAGTCTCCCCTCCTGCAACAGTTGCAGGTGCTGTTACCCGCCTGCTACTCCGGGCGGGGGAAGAGCACCTCGCCCCCGCGCACCCGCCAGCCGCCGACGTCGATCCCCGCCACCTCGTCGAGCGGGGGCGGCGCGTCGCGGCCCGAGCCCAGGCGGCGCCAGAGCTCGCCCATGCGCTCGGGCATGAAGGGGGAGAAGAGCGCCGCCACCCCCGC
>DASUNK010000369.1:0-7185 GCA_036277195.1 Longimicrobiaceae bacterium
GTCAGCGTCACCCGCTCCGGCTGCGCCGCCGCCGGGGCCGCCAGCGGCAGCAGCGCCCCCAGGAGGAGGGCGCGCACTCCGTTCATCATCCGAAACGTCTCCGGGAAGGCGAGGGACCGCGGAAGCCGGACGGATCGTACGCGGGGAACGGATGTGGGTTCCGGCGGCTGGTCCCTTCGTACCCCGCCCGATCCATCCGACGCCGCCCATCACGGGCACGCCCGCGGCCCGCCGCCGCTACAGCCACCCCTTCTCGCGCGCGGTCCGCGCCGCCTCGATGCGGTTGGAGGCCCCCAGCTTGGCGATGGCCTCGGAGAGGTAGTTGCGCACCGTCCCTTCGGAGAGGCTCAGCCGGGCGGCGATCGCCGCGCTGGTGGCGCCCTCCGCCGCCAGCCGCAGCACCTGCCGCTCGCGGTCGCTCAGCGGATCGCGCTCCGTCCACGCCTCCTGCGCCAGCGACGGGTCCACCGCGCGCCCGCCGGCGTGCACCCGCCGCACCGCGTTCGCCAGCTCGTCGGCGGGGCTGTCCTTGAGCAGGTAGCCGGAGGCCCCCGCGTCGAGCGCGCGGCGCAGGTATCCCGCCCGCGCGAAGGTGGTGAGGATCACCACGCGGGTCGGGAGCCGGCGCCGGGTGACCTCGGCCGCCACCTCCAGCCCGGTGAGCTCCGGCATCTCGATGTCGGTGAGGAGCACGTCCGGCCCCGCGCGCACCACCTCGTCCAGCGCCTCGCGCCCGTTGCGCGCCTGCCCCACCACCTGGATGTCGCTCTCCGTCTCCAGGAGCGCGGCCAGGGCGCCCAGCACCATCGACTGGTCCTCGGCGACGACGACGCGGATCATTCGCGGGCGGCGGCGGGGGTGGCCAGGGGCGCCGGGGCCGGCCCGGCGGCGGGGACGGTGACGGTGACGCGGGTGCCGCCCGCGCCGGAGAGCGCCAGCGAGCCGCCCAGCTCCTCCACCCGCTCGCGCATCCCGCGCAGGCCGTGCCCCTCGGCGCGGAGGCCGCCGCGGCCGTCGTCCTCCACGGTGAGGGTGCAGGCGCGCCCGGCGCTCTCCACCCGCACCCGGCAGACGGAGGCCTCGGCGTGCCGCACCACGTTGGTCACCGCCTCGCGCAGCGCCAGCGCCAGCGCCTCCTCGCGGGCGCGGTCGAGCGGGAGGAGGGTGATGGAGAACTCGCCGCGGATGCCGGCGGCGTTCAGGAAGGAGCGGGCGCGCGCGATCTCGTCGTCCAGCGTGGCGCGGTAGCCGCGGATGGCCTCGCGCACCTCGTTCAGCGCCTTGCGCGAGACCTGCTCCACCTCGCGGATCTCGCGGGCGGCGCGCTCCGGGTCGCGCTCGGCCAGCCGCGAGGCCAGCTCGGACTTGAGGATGATGACCGAGAGGGTGTGCCCCAGCACGTCGTGCAGGTCGCGGGCGATGCGCTCGCGCTCGGCCACGGCGGCCAGGTGCTCCACCTCCTCCTGCGCCAGCCGCAGCCGCGCGTTGGCCCGCCCCACCTGGGTGAAGTGCAGGTTCACCCCGCCGATGAGGGGGACGAAGACCAGCACGGTGATCCAGGAGTAGAGCGGCGGGTCCACCGCCCAGGCCATCGCCACCCCGAGCGCCATCAGCCCCAGGATGATGCGCACCGCCACCCGCGGCGGCCCGGCGCGGGCGGCGAAGGAGGCGGCGTAGACGAAGAAGATGGAGGCGCCCGTGTTCCAGGGCATGAAGACGGCCGCCAGCGCCGCCTGCAGGGCGATGAGGGGGAGGAGGCGGCGACCGCTCACCCAGTAGCCGCGGAAGTACGCGGCCAGGAAGACGAGCGTCGCGGCCACGGTGGCCGCCCACTCCAGGGGCGAGGCGCCGTTGACCGCGGGCCCCACGAAGAAGGTGGGGAGGTAGATGAGCCAGGCGTACGGCACCCACCCCTGGGTCTCGTCGCGCGGGAGGAGGGGGAAGCGGCCCCCGCGCGCGGGGGCCGCCGCCGGCGCGGGGTCGCGGCTCACTGGAAGCGCACGTCGTCGAGCTGGAAGGCGAAGTCGCCCGGGGTGGGCCCGCCCGCGAAGATGAGGGCCATCAGGTCGCGCCCGTCGGTGCCGCCGAAGGCGGAGAAGGGGAAGACGTGCTCCGTCCACTCCGGCCCGGCGGTGAAGGTGCGGATGAGCGGGGTGAAGCCGCTGCTCTCGACGAAGATCATCACCCGGTACGTCTTGCCGTCGCCCCGCGCCCAGAAGCGGATCTCCTTCCGGCCGGAGAGGTTCACCGGCTGCATCGGCTGCTGGCCGGGCGAGAACATCACCCCCGCCCAGGCGTAGGGGAGCGGTCCCTGGATGTTGCCGGTGACGGCGAGCGCGCCGGCGCTCCCGCGCGCGCCGCCGGCCACCACCTCCATCTTCCCGGTGGAGCGGCCGCCGGCCATGGCGTCGTCCGAGACCATCCACCCCGCGCCGAAGCGGGTGCTCGCCGAGCCGCCGTCGAAGTCGCTCACCACCCCGGACTCGGAGCCGGCGGGCGGCTGCGAGGCGGCCAGCCGCGACCGCGCCATCGCCGCGGCCCACGCCGCGCGGTCGGCGCGCACGCCCCCCTTCCACACGCCGGCGATGGCGCGGGTGGCGGTGATGTCCGCCGCCGGGTCGCCGTCGACCAGCACCAGGTCCGCCCGCAGCCCGGGGGCGATGCGGCCGCGGTCGGCCAGCCGGAAGGCGCGCGCCGGGAGGCTGGTGGCGGCGGCGAGCGCCTGCGCCGGGCTCAGCCCCGCCTGCACCAGCAGCTCCAGCTCGCGGTGGATGGCGGCGCCGTGCGCCGTGCCTGGGTTGCCCGCGTCGGTGCCGGCCAGCACCGGCACCCCCGCCGCCAGCAGCTGCCGGATGGTGGCCTGGGCGGCGGCGTACGACACGGGCGGCTGGGTGGGGCGGCGCGGGAAGCCCTGCCGCAGGGTGGTGCTGTCCGTGCGCGAGAGGTAGGGGGTGATCCGTGGATCTTCGGCCAGCGGCGCGCCCCCGCCCACCCCGGTGATGCTCATCAGCACGGTGAGGGTGGGGACCACGAAGGCGCGGTGCCGGGCGGCGAGCGCCCCGAAGCCGGGGTCGGGGTCGCGGTCGACGAAGAGGTGCACCAGCCCGTCGGCGCCCGCCTCCAGCGCCTCGCGGGCGGCCGCGAGCGTGCCGATGTGCACCACCGCCAGCTTGCCGCGGCGGTGCGCCGCCTCGATCACGGCGCGCAGCGTCTCCAGGCTCAGGGTGGGGGTGTTGCCGCCGTAGGCCCTGGCGTCGTCGTAGACCAGCTTGATCCAGTCCGACCCCTCGGCGATGCGCGCGTCCACGAACGCCTGCGCCGAGTCCGGCGAGGTGATGGTGGGGATGCGCAGGCCGTACTCGGTGCCGTGGCCGCCGGGCGCCGTCACCAGCACCCCGGCCGAGAAGAGGTCGGCGCGGTCGTCGGCCTCGCCCGCCTCCTGCTCGGCGCGGGCGGTGCGCAGCAGGTCCGGGGCGGTGAACTGGTCCAGCTCGGTGGTGACGCCGAAGACGAGCGCGGCACGCTGGGTGTCGCCCCAGGTGTGGGTGTGGGCGTCGATGAGCCCCGGGAGGAGGGTCTTGCCGCGGCCGTCGACCACCTCGGCGCCGGCGGGGGCGGCCAGCCCCCGGCCCAGGCGGACGATGCGCCCGCCCTCCACCAGCACGTCCTGCGCGGGGAGCATGCGCTCGCCGTCGAAGACGCGCACTTCGCGGAAGAGGACGGCCGGGACGGGCTGCGCCGCGGCGGCCAGGGGGGCGGCGAGCGCGGCCAGGGTAAGCAGGCGGAGCAGGGGGAGCATGGCTCGAGATCCTGGACAGTGTGGGACAGAGGGTCCTGCGCGGCACCAGGATAACCGCGCCGCGCGGCCCGTACCATTGCGGAACGTCAGGAAATGCGGGTGACAATCGTCACCCGGCGCGCGCTCAGGAGGCGTGCGCGGCGGCGGGCTCGCCGGGGAGGAAGCGGGCGGCGGCCTCGGGGCTGAGCGGGGTGGAGAAGTAGAAGCCCTGCGCCCGGTCGCAGCGCAGGGTGCGCAGCTGCGCCATCTCGGCCCCGCTCTCCACCCCCTCGGCCACCACCGCCACGCCTATCGTCTCCGCCAGCACCACCAGGGTGCGGACGATGGCGGCGTTGCGCTCCTCGCCCTCGAGGCCGCGCACGAAGGAGCGGTCGATCTTCACCGCGTCGATCGGGAAGCGGTGCAGGTACTGGAAGGAGGAGTAGCCGGTGCCGAAGTCGTCCAGGTCCAGCCGCACCCCCAGGGCGCGCAGCCGGGCCAGCACCTCCAGGGCGCCGTCGGGGTCGCGCAGGAGCACGCTCTCGGTGAGCTCCAGCCGCAGCGCGCCCGGCTCCAGCCCGCTCTCGGCGAGCGCCGCCGCCACCTCGTCCACGAAGCCGGGCTCGGCGAACTGCCGCCCGGAGGCGTTGACGCTCACGGTGAAGGCGGGCGTCTCCGGGGCCTCGGCGCGCCAGGCGCGGGCCTGGCGGCACGCCTCGCGGAGCACCCAGCGCCCCAGCCCGGAGACGAGCCCCGTCTCCTCGGCCAGGGGGATGAAGTCGTCCGGGAGGAGGAGCCCGCGGGTGGGGTGCGCCCAGCGGACCAGCGCCTCGAACCCCGCCAGCCGCCCGTCCGCCAGCGAGACGATCGGCTGGTAGTGGAGGCGCAGCTGGCCCCGCTCCACGGCGCGGCGCAGGTCCGTCTCCAGCTCCAGCCGGTCGAGCGCGCGGGCGTGCACGTCGCGGTCGTAGATGTCGCAGCGCCCCGGCCCCTGCGCCTTGGCGCGGTACATGGCCAGCCCCGCGTCGCGCAGCAGCTCGCCCGCCCCGCCCGAGCCCGGCGGGCCGAGCGCGATCCCCACGCTGGCGGTGCTCACCACCTCGCGGCCGGCCAGGTGCACGGGGGCGGCCAGGTCCGCCTGCAGCCGGGCGGCCACCCGGGTGGCGTGCCCCTCGTCGGGGAGCTCGGGGAGGAGGACGCCGAACTCGTCGCCGCCCAGGCGGGCCACGGTGTCGTGCGCGCGCAGGGCGCGGCGCATCCGCTCGGCCGCCTCCACCAGCAGCGCGTCGCCGGCGGCGTGGCCCAGCGAGTCGTTCACCACCTTGAAGCGGTCCAGGTCCACCACCAGCACCGCCACCCCGGCATGGCCCACGCGGGGCCGGCGCCGGCGGCACGCCTGCTCCAGCCGGTCGAGGAAGAGGGCGCGGTTGGGGAGCCCGGTGAGCGCGTCGTGGAAGGCGTCGTGGAGGAGCCGCTCCTCGGCGCGGCGGCGCTCGGTGACGTCGGTCTGCGAGCCGGCCATGCGGGTGGCGCGGCCGCGGGGGTCGCGCACGGCAAGCCCGCGCGCCAGCATCCACCGCCACGAGCCGTCGCGGTGGGCGATGCGGTACTCGCTCTCGAAGTGCTCGGTGCGCCCCTCGGCGTGCAGCGCCAGCTCGCTCCGCACCCGCTCGCGGTCGTCGGCGTGGATGCGCCCCAGCCAGTCCTCCGGGGCCGCCAGCGGCTCGTCCTCGGCCACGCCGAGCATCGACTTCCAGCGGGGCGAGTAGTAGACGCGCCCGGTGGCCAGGTTCCAGTCCCAGAGCCCGTCGTTGGCGCCGCGCGCCGCCAGGGCGTAGCGGGTGCGGCTGGCCGCCAGCCCCTGCTCGGTGGCGAGGCGCCCGCGCAGCACCACGTACGCCAGCAGGCAGAAGAGCGCCAGGTAGGCCAGGTAGAGGAGCCCGTTGATGCGCGGCTCCGTCCCCTCCGGCACCCAGAGCACCACCGCCACCACCGTGGCCAGGGTGAGCGCCAGGTACCAGCGCAGGTGCACCGGGTGCAGGAAGCCCACGCTGCAGGCGGCGATCACCACCATGGCGCCCACCGCGTAGTCGGGATACAGCCCGTTGCGGGCGAGCAGTTGCAGCACCCAGGCGGTGTAGCCGTAGAAGGCGGTGTAGACCACCGGCACCGCCCAGCGGGCCGAGCCCAGGGTGGAGGCGATGACCGCGCCGCACGCCAGGGTGAGCACGGCGCGCTGCCAGGCGGGGTCGATGCCGGCGGGGAAGGCGGCGTGGTGCACCCAGCCGAAGAGGGGCGTGCTCAGCGCCGCCACCATCGCCAGGCGGCGGTAGATGAGCCGCGCCGCCGGCCCGGTGGGGCCGGGCTCCTGCGGGGCGAGCGGAAGCGACAGCGTGGGGACTGCGGGCACCTTGGGCGGCTCTGGGGGTCCGGCGGGAAGGCTCCGGGATGTCGGGATGGCGGCCGGAAAGTAAGCGCTCCGGCGCCCGCGGAACAGGCCTTCGGCCGGCGCGGGGTGTCACGCGCCGGGCGGCGCGGACGTTGTTCCCCGGCGCCCTTACGATCCTCGAAAGAGGCCGGCCCCTGTCCTCGCAGCGGTACAGGCGGAGGGTGCGCCGCCCGGCGGTGTATTGCGCAAGTAGCTGCTACAGCTTACGTTACAACGCCGGAAATCGGCTGCACGGCACCTGCAGGGGAACCGTGCGTCCCTGACACCGTCTTTCCCGACCGTCCCGCCCCCCTTTTCGTCTCCCAGGAGGATCGATGCGCACTTCCGTGTTCGCCGCCGCCGCCGGCCTGCTGGCGCTCGCGGCCTGCGGGCCCGCCACCACCGGGACCACCCCGCAGCGGAGCACCACCACCATCTCGCTCCCCGCCTCCGGCTCGCAGGGCGTGGGGGCCACCGGCACGGCGCTGGGCACCGGCACCACCTCCATCACCTCCTACAACGAGGTCGGTCCGGTCCTCACCCGGCTGCAGGCCTCGCCGGACGAGGTGTGGCGCATCCTCCCGGTGGTCTACCAGGTGGCGCGGATCCCCCTGGGGACGCTCGACACCTCCGAGCGGCTGCTGGGCAACCGCAAGCTCACCGTCACCCGCCAGCTGAACGGCGAGCCGCTCTCGCGCATCGTGAACTGCGGCACCTCGGGGATGGGGAGCAACGTGGCCGACACCTACCGCGTCGTGCTCTACGTGGAGAGCCGCGTGCGGGCGGTGGAGGGCGGCGCCAGCCTGGAGACGACGGTGCAGGGCCAAGCCACGCAGCCCGCGGTCTCCAGCCCCCCGGTGCAGTGCTACTCCACCGGGCAGCTGGAGCGGATGATCGCCCGCGAGGTGCAGAACCGGCTGCTGAACCCGGCCACGCCGGGCTGAGGCACGCCCTCTCCCGCGACGGCCACGCGCCCCGC